>CAZLOF010000625.1:0-3089 GCA_964560745.1 uncultured Thermoflexus sp. | reverse complement strand
AACCTCTCACAAAGCTCGCAAAGAACACAAAGAAGGTATTTTTATAAACCCTTTGTGTTCTTTGCGAGCTTCGTGAGAAACAAATTGCAGCGTTTTACACAATCTCTGAGCCGCGCATGGGTTTGTAAACGCGAAGGGGCGAAGCACGCGAAGAAAAATTGTAAAGCTAATTTTTCTTCGCGTGCTTCGCCCCTTCGTGTTTATCAATCTTGTTGCTTAATCACGGTTTAAGCGTGCCTCAACCTCAGCGATTTCTCGTTGGCGAGCGGCGATGCGGTCGCCGGTGGGTGGCCCTTGGAAGCGACGACGCTCGAAGGCCCACCACAACACCGTTAACCCGGCAATGAGTACAAGCGTGAGATAGCCGACTTTTTCGTTGGGGGCTTGCATACCCACCCACGCCAATACCAATCCACCCAAAATGGCTAATATGGCGACCAATTTTGAATAAACACCCAAGCTAAAGGGGCCTTTTTTCTTCCATGTGTTGCCTTCGGCCAACAGCCCAGCAGCAACGGGCATGATATAAGAAATATAGAGAAATACCGCGCAACCTGCCGCCAATACGCTAAAGGCTTCGCTATAAATGGTGGCAAGCAGCGCCAACACGGCCCCAGTCCAAATGGCGGTGACGGGGGTGCGGTAGGTTTCATTCACCGCGCTGAGTTTGGCCGAGGCGGGCAAACCACCATCACGGGCAAAGGCATAGATCATGCGTGAGCATGAGGTGAGACAGGCCAAACCGCATAAAAAGTTGGCAAAAACGATGCCAATATTGAGCAGGCCACGCAAAAAGGCGGGCATACGCGAATTTTCCATCATCCAGCCAAATACGCCAAAGCCTTGTGCGCCGCCTTCTTTGATGCTGGGCATGGCTAACACAAAGGCGCTCACCATGATATAACCAAATAGCACCGACCAGATGACCGATTGCAGCATCGAGCGCGGCACAGTGATGGCGGCGTTGCGGGTTTCTTCGGAGGTATGCGCCGATGCATCAAAGCCCGTGACGGTGTAGCACACCAAAATTAACCCAAGCAAAAACGCTTGTATCATGCTTTGGGTTTCGGGCCACACATCGCCACCTGCCGCGCCGGTAAAGTTGGTAAAGGTGAATAGCCGCGAGAAATCAAGCGCCACCGGTGAGAAGATCAGCACCGACAAGGTGAGCAAGATTGCCACGATGAAGATGAGATAGCCGCTGAGGTCGGTCATGAGGGTGGTGACGCGAATGCCAAAATGATTGAGCGCGCCTTGCACCAACAAAATGAGGCCGACGCTGATCAGTTGTTGGCTCAGCCCCCAACCGCTGGTGTCAACGCCCAATAATTGGTTGAGAATGAGGTCACGAAAAAGCGAATAAATACCGACATCGACCGAGGCCACCACAAAAATGAGGCCGAGCAAATTGAACCATGCCGTCATCCAGCCCCAACCCTTATTGCCGAGGATGGAACTCCAGTGATAGAGGCCACCGGCAGTGGGGAAGGCTGACGAAATTTGGGCCATTGCCAAGGCCACAATCAGGGCAAATAAGCCGCCAAGCGGCCAACCGATGCCGATGGCGGCCCCGCCTGCCGAGTTAAAGCCATTGGCAAAAGCAGTAATGCCGCCTGCCAAAATACAAATGATGGAAAACGAAATGGCGAAGTTTGAAAACCCGCTCATTCGCCGCGACAATTCTTGGGCGTAGCCTAAGGCGTGTAGTTGTTTAACATCTTCATCATGTGGTTTGGGGGGTGATTTTTTTGACATAAATTTGATCCTGATTAAATTTGATAAAAAATAAACGATAGAGTGTTTATTGTATACCGCTTTGGGTCTATTTCTAATCAAATACAGGATGAAATTGAAGTAGGGGTGGGTCTGTGACCCGCCCCATTAACATGGCCGAAATGCCCTTCTGCCCCAATTTCGATGTGGATGGGGTGGGCGGCTTGCGCGATGGCATTCACACCGCCTTATCTTCTACTTTAACCCCTCGAAGGCCGCCGGACGCAGTTCGCGCAAGTTGTGCAGCAATTCGTGCTTGCGGTTGTGACGATCACAATGCTTGATTAACTCGCGCACCTTGTCGTTGCGCGTGCCATCGCCCGGCAAGGATTCGTATTCGATCTTCATCTCGAAACACACACCCCTGATTTCGCTGAGGTCGAAGTGTATGAAAATCAAATCAAACAGGGCTTTGTGGTCAAGGGTTGGCAAGGGCAGGGCAGACGGTGACTGCGAAGGCGGTGGCACAGCCAAAATCTTCGCCTGCACCGACTCCCATACGCTCGATGTGACGCGGTTGGCGGCCTTGCGGCATTGCACCAAAAACTCACGGATATAGAGGTGCTCAGCAAGTTGCTTACCTTCCTCTTCGTTTAAATTCAGCCATTCATCATCTAATTTCAAGGCTTTATAGAGGGTGTCAGTAGAGCGTTTTATCCAGTCTTGGATTTCAACAAGTTTGATAGTATCAGACCATAGCCTCCGCTCTAATTGCAAATCTGTCATTACCCTTCGTGTGTCATGAGGTAAGTTAAACCAGTCAAGGGCTAGGCCAAGGGCAAGATTACGAACAAGGGCACGGGCGCGGACAAGAGCAAGGTCACGGGCGAGGGCAAGATCAAGGGAGAGGGCACGAACCAAAATACGGACAAAAGGGCGGGTAACGGCGCGGGCAACAGCACGAGCAAAGCCCAGAGAAGGATAGCAGCACGGACGAGAACACGGTTACGAGCACGAATACGAGCAAAATAAGCGCTAATCACATGTCCCTCCTCTTACTCTTCACCACCTGCCTATCCCATGCCAACATACGATGCAACTTAGGCGAACTCAACTGCGCCCCTGCCGTTGTCATCGTCGCCACGCCCCTATTTTATGACAGGATGAGGGGGTGAGGGGGGGACAAGGTGATGCAATCGGCCCCTAGCCCCATTTATGGGGCGTTGTTATGTAGCGCGGGGATTGATCCCCGTGCGGGTGCGCCCGATTCAATATTGACCTTACGGCGCATAATGATGTTTGTTTTTCGGGGGATTGGGTGCGCAGGGGGATCAATCCCCGCGCTACTTAACAACACCCGCTGCGCGGGTTAGACA
>CAZLOF010000624.1:388-3104 GCA_964560745.1 uncultured Thermoflexus sp. | reverse complement strand
CTTAGACCGCGAAGGCGGTCTTTGTATGCCCAGCGGGCCATTTCTAATAGCTGCGGCATCTGAGATTTATTAGGTGAGCGATCACTAGCCATGTGGATATAAAAATATGCCCAGTGGGGGCATGTGTAACGTTATCGTAAGCTTTACACTATCTGCATGAACAACTTAACCCCGAAACACATTTTGATATTAAGCGCAAATGCTGGTTTTGGGCATGGTAGCGCTGCAAAAGCGGTGGCGCGTGCTATTCATGAAAACTATGCTGATGCTTGTAAAGTTGATATCGTAAATCCGCTTGACAATGTGCATACGCCTGCGTTATTGCGTGATAGCCAAAGCGATTATGATGCCTTGGTGCGGCGTTCTCCAGAGCTATATCATTGGGCTTATGATGCGACTGACTCAAATGCACCTGCAACGATTATTGAAAGCAGTGTGACCTTGATGTTGTATGACACGCTGAAGCGGGTGCTCGATGAATATACGCCGGATCTCATTATTTTGACGTTCCCCATCTTTCTGGTTCCATTAAAGACAATTGGGGTATTACGCGGCAAACCGATTCCAGTGATGATGGTGGTGACCGATTTGACCAGTCTGCATCGTTTATGGTTTCATCCATCGGTCGATTGGTGTTGTGTGCCGACCGAGGAAGCGCGGGTTTTGGCCGAAAAACAAGGGGTTGAGGCCGAGCGAATTCAAATTACAGGCATCCCGGTCTCATCTGCATTTACCACCATGACACAATCGCGTGAAGTCCTGCGTACTCAGTTGGGCTGGAACCCCAATTTGACGACTGTGTTGGTAATGGCCAGCCGGCGTTTATTAAACCCGCTTGAGAGTTTGCATTTGCTCAATCATTCGGCGTTGCCGATTCAATTGGTGGTAGTGGCAGGGGGTGATGACGAGTTGTATCATAAATTGACGATGGTGGAGTGGCATTTTCCGGTTCATATTTACAATTTTGTTGATCAGGTTCCCCAATTTATGTTGGCTTCAGATTGTATTATTACCAAAGCCGGCGGTTTGACGGTGGCTGAGTCTTTGGCGGCTGGGTTGCCGATCTTGATTCAAGGGGTAATTCCCGGCCAAGAAAGTGGTAATGCTGCTTATGTGGTTGACCATGAAGCAGGTGTATTGACCAAAACACCGGAACAAGTGCTTGAAACATTGTTTCACTGGTTACAAAACGGTCATCAAGGGCTGCATGATCATGCACGACACGCCCGATTGATTGGGCGGCCCAACGCGGCTTATGATATTGCGCAGATAGCGATGCGAATGTTAGATAGTGAAGAAAAGAAGGTTTTATCATGAAAAAAGAAACAGGAATTTGGATTGATCATCGAAATGCAGTTGTGGTATTGCAAGAACATGCAATGCACCCACATGCTGAGGTTTCAACGCAGGTGAAGCATATTGCATCAGAGGCTGATGCGCATACCCGATTTGGGGGTAATGCCGCCAATGTTACGGAAGAAGATATTCGTGATCGCAAATATGCCAACCAGTTGAATAAGTATTATGACGAGGTGATTAAAGCCTTGCAAGGTTATCCTGATATTTATGTGTTTGGCCCGGGCGAGGCCAAATTGGAACTGGTGAAACGTTTGGAACATCATAAGCAGGCTGAGCGGGTGGTGGGCGTTGAGGCTGCCGACAAATTAACCGAGGCGCAGGTTGTGGCACGAGTGCATAAATTCTTTTCGAAAGAGATTTTGAAATAGATTAAGTATTTTCTTAATCATCGGGGGCGACCAAAGGTCATATCGTGATTTTGGCGAAAATTTGAGTTAACTTTGAGTCGTCAGGATGGCGGCGCTCCCTATAATTTATCAATAACTTATGACAACATCGACATTGACAACAGCTTCAATTAGCGCCTATGGGCCAGCCCGTGCTACGGTGCAGGGTGCACCGCTGAGCGCAGAAGAATTGCGCAAACTACATGCTTATTGGCAAGCCTCATGTTATCTTGCGGCGGGTATGATTTATTTGCGCGACAACCCCTTGCTGAGCCAACCCTTGACCGAGGCGCATGTAAAAAAGCGTTTGCTTGGTCACTGGGGTTCAAGCCCGGGCCAAGCCTTTATTTGGGTGCATCTCAATCGCGTCATCAAAAAATATGATCTAAACATGATCTATTTGTCGGGGCCGGGGCATGGCGTGCCGGGCGTGTTAGCGCCGGTTTATTTAGAGGGCACTTATTCTGAAACCTACCCTGATAAAAGCGAAGATGCGGCTGGGATGGTGAAATTCTTCAAACAATTTTCATTTCCGGGCGGCATTGGCAGCCACTGCACCCCCGAAACCCCCGGCTCTATTCACGAGGGTGGCGAATTGGGCTACAGCCTATCGCACGGCTACGGCACGGTGTTTGATAACCCCGATTTGATTAGCGCCGTGGTGGTGGGGGATGGCGAAGCTGAGACTGGGCCATTGGCAACCGCGTGGCACTCGAATAAATTTCTTAACCCGGCCCGTGACGGTGCGGTATTGCCCATTTTGCATTTAAATGGCTACAAAATTAACAACCCGACCATTTTGGCACGGATCAGCCATGAAGATTTAAACCATTTGTTTGTCGGTTATGGCTATCAGCCTTATTTTGTCGAAGGCTCTGACCCAGAAAGTATGCATCAGGCGATGGCGGCGACGCTTGACCGTTGTGTCGAAGATATTCAGCGCATTCGGGCGGCAGCCCGCAGTGGTGGGG
>CAZLOF010000624.1:0-378 GCA_964560745.1 uncultured Thermoflexus sp. | reverse complement strand
CCGCGTTACCCGATGATTATTGTGCGCACCCCTAAGGGGTGGACCGCACCTGAAGAAGTGGATGGGCGCAAACTTGAAGGTTTTTGGCGTTCGCATCAAGTGCCTTTGTCGGGCATACACAATAACCCCGAACATTTACGCATTTTAGAGCAATGGCTGCGCAGTTATCACCCCGAAACAGCATTCGATGCCAATGGCAAACTCGTGGCCGAATTGCGCGAATTGGCCCCGCAAGGGCAGCGGCGCATGAGCGCCAACCCTCACGCCAATGGCGGTTTGTTGCGCAAAGACTTGAATATGCCTGATTTTCGTCGTTATGTCATCTATATCGGCAAGCCGGGACAGGCCAGCGGCATCTTCCGGCTGGGCAAACAGGCC
>CAZLOF010000623.1:0-3107 GCA_964560745.1 uncultured Thermoflexus sp. | reverse complement strand
GCGCAATATAGGCCAAATGCCGTAAAGCTAAAATCACGTTTGGCTTGTTACGGCTGTTCAACACATGCTTAATAGTCAGGGTTAACTCAATCTCTTTGGCTTCTTGCCAACGATCAAGCAACACATCAATCGCCTCTTCGTAAAGCAACGTTCGCTGATCGGGCAGTTTCTTGTTGCCATTTTGATGCACCAGTGCCATAATAGTGAGCAAGAGCGGAATAGCGGTGATGTCAGAAATCTCGTCACTGGCAGTCACGCTGCGATAAAGATCGTCGGCCCATGTTTGTTTTTGGGTTTCAGAGCCACGCTGCGGTTGTTGAAAATACCAACGCTGACAAAAATCCTTGATTTGCCCATCGGTAAACCGCGCCAACTGGAAAGCGGCAAACTGCGGCAGTAGATCAGGCCGAAATGAGCGTGAACGCACGGTCACAATCACCCGTGTATCGTTATCCGGTTTGCAGTAAAGTTTGACCGCGTGTTGCACACAGGCCAAAACCCGCTCTCGTATGCGTGGCGTGACCTCATCCAAGCCGTCAAAAATCAACAACGCTTTGCCGTCTAACAATTGCTGTTTCAGCCCTGCTTCAAACCCATCTACGCCAAGTTGTTTCAGCATATCGCACCAATGCGCCCACAAACTTTCATAAAGCACATTTCGCTGCTGGTTCGGGTTGAGTGTCTCCCAGTCATCGCGCTTTAGCGCCTGCCCCAACATCCGCAAATTGGTGATGATGGGACAAAGCCCACGCAAAACCCCAATCCGGCCTTGTAGTCGTTGCTTGCCCAATTGCGCCTGTGCCACCTCAATGGCAAGCTGGTTCACAAAAGCGCTTTTGCCACTGCCCGGTTCACCATGCAAAATCACTTTGCGGTGGCGTATTACCGCCTCGTGTGCGGTTAAGAACCGTGTTTTATCACGCTCACGCCCAAGCGTCATCATATCTGAGCGGCTAGAATCGGCGTCATACTCTGCCTTTACCTGCATTTTTTGCAAATCTAAGACACTGGTGGTGTTAAGCGTAATATAGATTTGCGCTAACGTCAGCGGGGCATGTTGCACATCGCGCTCGTTTTTTGCCTGCGTATTTACCAATGGCAGTTTTTGGCAATCGTCACTTAATTGGGTCAAGTAATGCTTCGCGCTCACTCCATACTGTGCGCCATAATAATGGTTTACAACGTGATCGCGCCCCACAAAATGCCCATTAGGGTGCACCGTCACTGATCCTTGAATCACCGCCCCACCGCTACTATCAATGGTCAAGTTGCTGTCCAACATCTCCAGTTGTTTTTGCAACGTTTCGATAAACCATTGGCGTTGCTCAACCTGTTGTGCTTGTTGAGCAGTTTGAATCACATCCAGCGTCTTAAGCATATCGTCCAAGGCGTTTTGTAGCGCAGGGTTTTGATCCACCGCAACTGCAATTTGTTCAACTTGGTCGGCAAGGCTTTGCCGCCCGTCATCCTTCACCTTCTGCGCCACATTTGCCAGCAAATTGCCGCCCACACTGCCCACCAACGCCACCGCCCCTGCGATAATTTCTTTTTCGCTACCCAATTGCCCCAGCGCCAGCAGTGGCGTGGCGCACAGCGCATAATACAGCGCGTCACCTGCCGCCTCGCGCAGCTTGGGCGCATCGTCCCTGACGGCTTTTTTTACTGTGTTTACGTAAGACTTGAGATTAAAAGACATGGGGATTAATTTTTGAACAACCTTACAAAATAAGGCACGGCATGCCGTGCCCCTACGTTGCCGCGGTTTTCCCGGCCATATACCGCCCAATAAATTCATCCGCGTACGCGCCAAAACGTTGCTCTAAAATCGCGCTGCGAATTTCGCGCATTTCATTGAGCAAGAAATGCAAATTATGCAAGCTCATTAAAATCAGCCCTAGCATTTCGTCGACATGCAGCAGATGCCGCACATAAGACTTGGTGAAGTTTTGGCAGGTGTAACAGGTGCAGCCCGCGTCAATCGGGCTTTCATCTTCGGCATTTTTAACATTGCGCATATTAATGCGCCCGTCGCGGGTAAAAGCCGCGCCATGCCGCGCAATACGGGTGGGCATCACACAGTCAAACATATCGATACCGCGCATCACGCCGTTGATCAGGTCAACTGGTTCACCCACACCCATCAAATAGCGCGGTTTGTTTTGTGGCAAGATGGGGTGCATCCAATCGAGCACCTGATGCATTTGAGCCTTGGTTTCGCCCACCGCCAAACCGCCAACGGCATAGCCCGGCAGATCGAGCGCCGAAATAAATTGGGCCGACTTTTCGCGCAGGTCTTGAAAAATGCCACCTTGCACAATGCCAAACAATGAAGGCCAATGCCCATGTACTGGGTTGGCACACAATCGTTCATGTTCTCGCGCACTGCGCTCGGCCCATTTGTGGGTGCGGTTTACGGCCCGCACGTTATAGGCATAATCGTTGGGGTCGGCACATTCGTCAAAACACATAATCACATCGGCCCCCAAATTATGTTGAATTTGCACCGATTTTTCGGGTGTAAAGCGATGTTTGCTGCCATCGCGGTGGCTTTTGAAGGTCACGCCGTCTTCATCGATCTTATTCATATTGCTCAACGAAAAGACCTGAAAACCACCGCTATCGGTGAGAATGGGGCCGGGCCAATTCATAAATTTGTGTAAACCACCGCGCCGGGCGATCAAATCATCACCCGGGCGCAAATAAAGATGATAGGTGTTCGACAAAATCATCATCGAACCCAGCTCTTTTAGGTCGCGTGGGGTGACACCTTTTACGGTGGCTTGGGTGCCAACCGGCATAAACATCGGGGTTAAGCAATCGCCATGCGCGGTGTGCAATACGCCAGCACGGGCGTTTCCTTCGGTATGGGTAATATCAATATCAACAAACTGAGGCATAATTTAACAAGGGCATTCTAACGGATAAGGTATGATCATTTGTATCTTATGTTGCCACCTTTAGGAAATCGATGGCCTTATTGGCGGGTTGATATGTATCCGCGCCGCAAATTGTTGTTGGCGATGCTGGCGTTTTGGTCGGGGGTTGTGATTTGGCTACAACCCACTCCGCAAATCAATGCCACCCTAATCTTTATTGCTGGCATCACC
>CAZLOF010000622.1:0-3122 GCA_964560745.1 uncultured Thermoflexus sp. | reverse complement strand
CGCTTGTTGTGTTTTCACCTGTTTGGTATGGCGCTGGCATTTAGACCATTGTAATCACAGTGCAACTGACAGATGACATCATTTTTGGCTCTAAACGCAATGCTCGGTAATCAGCCAGCCAAACATCATCTCAGCGTTGTTATGGGGCGGTTTTGCCGCCCCATAACAACGCTGAAATAGTGATTTCGGCGAAAAATTGTTTTGAGAAACATGGTCTTAGCAATCCCAATATTCAACGCACGTTGGGCTTGCTGTTTGGTTTTGCCAAAAGCTTTGGGCAAAAGCTAAAATAGCCAACTGTGCACGAATTATCTATTGCCTATAGCCTTGTGCAAAACGCCAGCGAAGCCGCGCAGCAAGTAGGCGCACGCAAGGTGAACAAGGTTTTTTTGCGGCTGGGCAAATTATCTGGCGTGGTCAAAGAGGCACTGCTATTCGGCTACGATATCGCCACCAAAGGCACACCGCTCGAAGGCAGTGAATTGGTCATTCAAGAATTGCCTGTTGTCATCTATTGCGCCTCGCCCCAATGCCAACAAGAATTTGCCATTTCAGGATTGCAAGGTTTTCGTTGCCCAAAATGCAACCAACCCAGCAACCAGATTCGTCAAGGCCGTGAGCTTGAAATTGAAAAATTAGAGATTGAGGTAGACTAACGCCTATGACAACGCGATACCTAGAAATACGCCAAGGTGTATTGAGCAAAAATGACCAACTGGCGGCGACCTTGCGAGCGCGGCTGCAAGCCGCGGGGTTGCTCACGCTCAATGTGGTGTCTAGCCCGGGGTCAGGTAAAACAGCGCTGCTCGAACGCATGATGGGTGACATGCGCAAAGCTGGTCATGCGGTGGCGGCCTTGGTAGGCGATTTGCAAACTGACAACGATGCCAAA
This sequence comes from uncultured Thermoflexus sp., assembly GCA_964560745.1. Classification (GTDB taxonomy): domain Bacteria; phylum Chloroflexota; class Anaerolineae; order J036; family Brachytrichaceae; genus AQU-03. The sequence continues at coordinate 2,230 of CAZLOF010000622.1, read as the reverse complement.
CGCCTCGCCCGCAGCGGCGCGCCGGTGCGCCAAATTGTCACCGATGGTATGTGTCACCTCGAAGCTGAGATGATCGCGGCGCATTTGAATGCGTGGGATTTGGATTTGAACACGCTCGAATTTTTCTTCATCGAGAATGTCGGCAACTTAGTTTGCCCCACTTGGTATGACCTTGGCGAAGACCTGCGTATCGTGCTGCTCAGCATAACCGAGGGCGAAGACAAACCGCTCAAATACCCCTCGATGTTTTATTCGGCAGATATCGCCATCATTACCAAAATGGATTTGGCCGAAGTCTGCGAATTTGATCGCGCACTTGCCTACGAAAATATTTTGAGTGTGCGACCCGGTATCCACATTTTTGAAACCTCAGCCAAGAAAGGCACTGGCATTGCCGAATTGATTGACTTTTTGGTGCAAACTCGCGCCAGCAAATTGGGCTTGCGGCAATAGCACAAAACGTTATCGCCGTCGAGCAAAAAGCCCATCGCCCAACAAATTAACCCCCAACTGTGCAAGTGGTGGGTAAACGCAGTTATGTTTCGTAGGGCGAAATTTGGGGCGATAATGCACCCATGTCACAATTGGTTGTGATTGGGGTACAAGGTGAAATAGACGCAGCCGTGCTGCAACGCAGCTTTGACTATTGTCGCATTAGCGTGGCTGGCAACGCCAATGCCGACCCATTTGAACAAGCCATGCGATCTTATCGCGGGGCATTGCGACAATTGCAAGATTAGCATATTGACCATATTAAGGAGATTATCATGTGTTTAGGGGTTCCGGGGCAAGTCAAAGACATTTACGTCACAAACAACATTCGCATGGGCAAACTCAATTTTGGTGGCATCACCAAAGAAGTCTGTCTTGAATATTTGCCCGATATTGGGTTAGATGACTATGCGATCGTTCACGTCGGTTTTGCTATTGCAAAAATAGATGAGCAAGAAGCGCTTGAGTCATTGCGCCTGTTTAATGAAATGGGCTTGCTCGAAGAAGAATTTGGGGCCGCTCACGAGCCAGATTTAGAAACAACGCACATTACAACCCCATTTAGCATCGGCAAAAATGACACATGAAATACCTCAACGAATTCCGCGATGGCGACATTGCGCAAAAACTGGCCGCCGAGATCAAACAAATTACCACCCGCAAGTGGGCGATTATGGAGGTGTGCGGCGGGCAAACGCATTCGATCATTCGCAACGGCATCGATCAATTGTTGCCGCCCGAAATCGAGCTAATTCATGGGCCGGGTTGCCCGGTGTGTGTCACCCCACTGGAAATGATCGACAAAGCGCTGGCGATTGCGGCGCTGCCGGATGTCATTTTTTGCTCATTTGGCGACATGTTGCGTGTGCCCGGCAGCAACAAAGACCTGTTCAGCATCAAAAGCGAAGGCGGCGATGTGCGCATTGTCTATTCACCGCTCGACGCGGTGAAAATTGCACGTGACAACCCCAACAAAGAGGTGGTATTTTTCGGCATCGGTTTCGAGACCACCGCGCCCGCTAACGGCATGGCAGTGTTTATCGCCAAGCAACAAGGGCTAAAGAATTTCTCGATGTTGGTGTCGCATGTGTTAGTTCCACCCGCCATTCAGGCCATCATGACCGCGCCAACCAACCGTGTGCAAGCTTTTTTGGCGGCAGGTCATGTGTGCAGCGTGATGGGTTATTGGCAATACCCACCGCTAGCCGAGCAATTTCACGTTCCCATTGTGGTTACGGGTTTCGAGCCACTCGATGTGCTCGAAGGTATTCGTCGTACGGTCAAACAATTGGAGTCAGGCGAAGCGTTTGTTGATAACGCTTATCAACGTGCTGTGACATTAGAAGGCAACAAACCCGCTCAAAAATTGCTAAACGACGTATTCGAGGTGAGTGATCGCGCATGGCGTGGCATTGGGGTCATTCCACAAAGCGGCTGGCGCTTGAGCCAAGCCTACCGTAACTTCGATGCCGAATATAAGTTTGATGTCAGCGGCATCCGCACCCAAGAATCACCGCTATGCCGTAGTGGTAAGGTGCTACAAGGCACACTTAAGCCTAATCAATGCCCGGCCTTTGGCAAAGAATGCACCCCACGCACCCCGCTCGGCGCAACAATGGTGAGCAGTGAAGGTGCTTGCGCCGCTTATTTTAATTATGGGCGGTTTGAGGTGACAAGTTGACAGGATGACAAGGTGACAACGTGAGGGGGTGACAGGGTGAGTGCGAGGATTGTGAGG
>CAZLOF010000621.1:0-3123 GCA_964560745.1 uncultured Thermoflexus sp. | reverse complement strand
AATGGTTAATGGTTAATGGTTAATGGTTAATGGTCAATGGTTAATGGTTAATGGTTAATGATGGATCACTCATCATTAACCATTAACCATTGACCATTAACCATTAGTTTTGTTATGTTCAGCTTATACAAACTCGAAATTTTTAGCCAAGTGGCGAAGGCGGGCAGCTTTAGCAAGGCGGCGCAGCAATTGTTGATGACGCAATCGGGCGTGAGCCAGCATGTACAAGACCTTGAGCGGGCGTTGGGTGCGCCGCTGTTTGTGCGCGGTGGGCGCGGGGTGACGCTCTCGCCCGCAGGTGAGACGTTGCTGCACTATGCCGACAAAATCACCCAATTGGCGCACGAGGCCGAGCAGCGCATTGTCGAGCAGACACAGCAATTGCGCCAGTTGCGGCTGGGTGTAACGCCGGGGGTGAGCAATTATTTGCTGCCCAATTGCGCCCAACAGTTTGCCGAGGCTGTGCCAAATGCCACCTTGTCGGTAATCACCGACACCACGCCCAATTTAGCAGCACAATTGTTGCAAAATCGGCTCGATTTAGCCATTTTAGAAGGTGAACTATCGACCTTGCGCGGGGTCGAGGCCATGCACGTAACGCCGATTGTGGATGTGCCGCAGGTGGTGGTGATTGGGGCAAAACATGCGTGGTGGGGGCGGCCCAGCATTGTGTTGCGTGACTTGCACAAACAACCGATGGTGACGCGCCAAGCCCATAGCCACACCCGTCTGTGGCTAGAGCGCCTGTTTGCGGCGCAACAAGTTCAGCCGCGCATCATCGCCGAATTTGATAACCCCGAATCAATCAAGCGAGCGGTGATGGCGGGCGCGGCCTTGGCGATTTTGCCCATTTACGCCGTCAAAGCCGAGCTTGAAGACGGGCTACTCAGGCGGCTTGAGGTGACTGACGCGCAACTGCTACGCACACTCTATTTGGCGCAGTCGCCTACGCTCGATCAGGCCATGTCGGGCATGTTTATGCAGTGCTTGAGCAAATTGTGCGCGGTGTTGAGGCCAGAAGATGTGGTGTAATATTTGGGGCAAAAGTAAAACCTTATGTAAGTTCTAAAATTATTCGTCTTATGTCAAATTTGGTCACAGACTTTACCCGTTCATTTATTCGCTGGCGAATTGATACGCTCAAAAAGCCGGTGCTAACGGTGTCGCAGCCTTTGCCGATGACGTTGAATAATGTGCGTGCGCCGATTGAGGCGCGGGTGGTGTTGCAACATTTGGCATCGGGGCGGCAATTTGACTATGCTCTGAGTGCCGCCTGCAAAACCGAGCAAGTATGGGTGACGCGAGATATTTGGCATCAGCCCAACGCCGATATGTGTATTTACGCTGGGCGCGACGAATGTCTGATTGAGAAAAATTGGGATGTGGCCGACAAACAAATTTTGCGATTTCCGGCCACACTTGGGCCGCAATCCGAACGCCAGATCGAAGACCCTGCGGCTTGTTTTGATGACTATCGTATTGAGCTAACGCCAGCCATGGGCACACCCCTTGACACAACCGACGCGATCTTGCAAGCCTTGGCATCGTCACGGTTGGTGGTGGCACACACCCAATATGAGTGGGCTGGCTATGCGGTCACGCTTGAATATCCGGTCAAGGTGGTGAATTTTAGCGAACGCGAGCGTTATTATCAGGTTGATACTGGCCCGATTTTGTTACCGCTGCTTGATGAGGCGCAAACACCGCTCGCTACCTGTCGGCGGGCTTATGTAGCGCACAACAGCCCGCGTGGCGCAGAGTTTATTGTCAATGTGCCCACATCCATCGCCGCTGGTCTCAATGTGCATCATTATTCACGCTCGGTTCGGGTCGAGGCGGCGCGTAATCGGTTGTTTGCGTTGGTTTAACTAAGGTATCATAGCCCCGCCCATATGCACGTCCGGCATCTCTCGCTCACCAACTTCCGTCTATACGCCCGTCTCGAACTCGACCTGCCAACAGGGTTGAGCATCATTCAAGGCGATAATGCCCAAGGCAAGACCTCGTTGCTCGAGGCGCTGCATTTTCTCGCCACCGCCCATTCAATGCACAGCAATATTGACCGGCAGGTTTTTCGTTGGGGCGCTGAAGATGAATCGCCATACCCGTTTGTCATGCTCAAGGCCGATGTGCAACGCCGCGATGGGGCGCATCTGGTCGAATTGGCGATGCAAAAGGGTGATGGGACGCGGTTGAAAAAAGAGATCAAGGTTGACCGTGTGAGCAAACGCGGGGCCGATTTGGTCGGGCAATTGGCGGTGGTGCTGTTTGTGCCGGGCGATGTCGAATTGACGGCTGGCCCGCCCAGCGCCCGCCGCGATTTTCTCGACGCGGCGCTGTCACAGGTCGATGGCGCATATGTGCGGCATCTCGATAAATTTAACAAGGCGTTGGCCCAACGCAACGCGCTATTGCGTCAAGCCCAAGAGCGACGCATTGACCCCGACGAATTGGCGGTGTGGGATGACCAACTTGTGCCGAATGGGGTGCAAGTGGCGTTGCGGCGGCGTGATCTGGTGGCGGAATTGGCGCAATTGGCGGTGCCCATTCACCGCGAGCTAACCAGCAACCTTGAGTATTTGCAAATTGTTTATCAGCCCAATTTTGACCCCGATGCCCCACCTGCCGCGAATACGCCCATACAAGCTGGGCTGAGTTTTGCCCAAGCCTTTGAAAATTATGATGCCGAAGACCTTGAGAAGGCTTATCGCGCTATTTTAAAGACGCGGGCCGCCGAAGAAATGGCGCGCAGTGTCACCTTGGTCGGCCCGCACCGCGACGAGTTGCGCTTTAAGGCCAATGGCATGGACATCGGCGAATTTGGCTCACGCGGGCAACAGCGCAGCGCGGTATTGTCGCTAAAATTGGCGCAAGTGGCGTGGATGCGCGAGCGGCTGGGGGATGAGCCGATTTTATTGTTAGATGAGGTCTTGGCCGAGCTTGACCCCAACCGACGGCGTTGCTTGCTTAATCGCATCGGCAGTTCACATCAAACCATCATCACTACCACCGATATTAACCGCTTCGACGCGGCCCTTGTTCAGTCTGCAACGCTATTCAACGTTCATAGTGGAATAGTGCATAATTAGCAATGGTTAATGGTTAATGGTTAATGGTTAATGA
>CAZLOF010000620.1:0-3125 GCA_964560745.1 uncultured Thermoflexus sp. | reverse complement strand
TCGAAACATGCTTTGCCTTGGCTGGGCGGGTTGGGGATGTTTGTCGTTTGGCATATGCTTAGCCTAAGCTATCCACCCTTTATCTTGCCCTCGCCACTTTTGGTCGCCGAGCGTTTTATCGATCGCTTACAAGATGGCACTTGGTTGTTTCATACCACAGCTACCTTCACCGAGGCACTTGCAGGTTTAGGTTGTGGGGTGATGTTGGCCTTGTTGCTCGGCTACGCAATTGCAAAATTAGATTGGATTGATCATTTGCTATCTCCCATTGTGGTGGCTTCACAGGGTATACCGTTTATTGCAGTGGCCCCGCTTATTTTTATTTGGTTTGGCAATGGTATGGGCGCTAAGATTTTGTTATGCACACTCATCGTATTCTTTCCGATCTTAGTTAATGTGGTCGTCGGCATTCGCAATGTATCGCCCACTTTGCGTGATCTGTTTCGAGTTTATCAAGCCAGCCCTTGGCAAACCCTGACAAAATTAGAAATTCCAGCCGCGTTGCCCACCCTAATTGGCGGGCTTAGGGTAGGCGGCACTTTGTCTATGATCGGGGCCATTGCCGCCGAATTTACCAGCGCCAGCCGCGGGCTTGGATTCATGATTCAACAAGGCAATAATTTATACGATACTGCGTTAGTTTTTGTCGGTGTGCTTACTGTTATTGCGCTCGCGCTCATACTTTATATCGGCATCGGCTGGCTTGGTCACAAATTAATCAAAATTTAACCAACCAACAAATTAATTAACCAATCAACCAACAAAATGAACACAACAAAACTCAAACAACCTATTTTTGTTTTGGCCTGCGCTTTAGCGCTCTCGGCCTGTGCTGTGCCTGCGCCAAGCGGCGGCCAAACCACCAAAGTGCGTTTGCCAATGGGCTATATTCCTAATGTGCAATATGCGGCTTATTACGTAGCGCTCGAAAAAGGCTATTTTGCCCAAGAAAAAATCGAGGTTGAATTTGACTACAAATTCGAGACCGATGGCGTAAAATTGGTGGCGGCGGGCGAATTGCCCTTTGCCGTAGTCAGCGGCGAACAAGTGGTATTGGCACGGGCCAATGGTTTGCCAGTCAAATATTTTGCGCAATGGTATCGCAAATTCCCCATCGCCGTTATTACACCAGCCAAACTCAACATTACAAAATTGGCCGATTTAAAGGGCAAAAAAGTGGGCTTGCCCGGCTTTTTTGGCGCCAATTATGTCGGCTGGCGGGCTTTGCTAAATGCCAATGGCTTAAGCGAGAAAGATTTTAACCAACAAGAAATTGGTTTTACCCAAGTGGCGGCCTTGCAGCAAGAAAAAGTAGATGCCGTGATTGGCTATACCGTAAACGAACCTATTGTATTGGCAGATAAAGGCATGGCGGTGAATGTGATCGCCGTCGGTGACCAAGTTGAAATGGTGGCGAATGGCTTAATGACCAGCGACAAGATGATTAAAGAGAATCCAGCCTTAATTAAGGGCATGGCGAGAGCGATGTTACGCGGATTACAAGACACCATTAATAACCCCGACGAAGCCATGAAGATCACCACCAAATATGTGGAAGGGTTAAAGGCCGATGACCCAATTCAGAAAAAAGTGTTGTTAGCAACCATTGATAATATGAAAGCACTCAATGGGGCCAAAATGGGTGAATCATCAGCCCAAGCGTGGGAAACGACCCAAAATACATTGCTGGCAATGGGGCAAATTAAGCAAAAGCTGGATGTGAAAGATTATTTCACAAATGTATTTTTGCCATAATTTTGTTTCAGGCAGAGGCGCAAAGGCGCAAAAAGAAAAATTGCGCCTTTGCGTGAAAATTTCTGGTTGATTCACTGTGACATTTTTGAACGCCGACGGCATCTCCGTCACCTACCCAAACGGCACCCAAGCCTTGCGGCAATTTTCGCTACATGCCAAACGCGGCGAATTTATTGCCATTGTCGGGCCAAGTGGTTGCGGCAAAAGCACATTGCTGCGGGTATTGGCGGGTTTGTTGCCGCCGAATGAGGGGCAAGTGGGGTTTGAGGGGCAACTATTACGTCAACCCAATCCCGCCATCAGTCTGCAATTCCAAGATTCGGCACTGTTGCCGTGGCGCACGGTCGAAGAGAATATTCGTCTGCCACTTGAATTAGGCCCGTCTTCTGAGCGAAACGTAAAGCCCGATCCGCAGTTGCTCATTTCATTGATAGGATTGGCTGGCTTCGAACAGGCTTACCCGCGTGAATTAAGCGGCGGCATGGCGCAGCGAGTGGCGTTGGCCCGCGCCCTCATTACCCAGCCACCGGTGTTGTTGCTCGATGAACCTTTTGGCGCACTCGATGCCCTAACCCGTGAGCGCCTGACTGAATCGCTTGAGACAATTTGGCGGGCCTTAGGCATGACCACCATTTTAGTGACGCATAGTATTCAAGAAGCCATCTTTTTGGCCGACCGTGTAGTGGTATGTTCGCCTCGCCCCGGGCATGTTATGGGCGAAGTGGCAATTCACTTACCGCGACCACGTCATTGGGCGATGTCGACAACCCCCGAATTCGGACGATTATTGCAAGAGATTCGAGATTTGCTTCAAACACATTAATTACAATCGTTTTTAACGGTATATTAATTAATATATTTTCACATCAGCAACATATCTAATCTGCCTTCAAAGCATGTTTCTACAAATTTAGTTAACAGACCACCCGAGGGTAACGCTCGCCTTTTTTGTTTGCCATTTTATGAAAACAGATATCACACTCGCAGACCAATTACTTGACCTCAATCATGTCGAGATCACAGGCGAACCGGTTTTAGCCGGCCCATTCCCAGTTGCCGATATTGCCGCTCACAGTATTGCCGCTGCCCATCGCCAAGCTGCGCTTTTTGGGGCGCAACGTGGGCAAACAACAGGTCAGGTGCGCCTCACCCGCCGTGCTGCCGCCGCCGCTTTTCGCAGCGAACGCTACCTCACCGTCAACAATGCCGCCCCAGCCGACCCTTGGTCAGCGTTATCGGGGTATTATGAAACCAATGACGGTTGGGTGCAATTACATACCAATTATGAGCACCATCGAGATGCGGTATTGCGGGTAACACGCACGGCGGCAGATCGCGCCAGTGTGGCGGCAGCGCTCAAAACCCGCTCG
>CAZLOF010000619.1:0-3126 GCA_964560745.1 uncultured Thermoflexus sp. | reverse complement strand
CTATGACTACCCAACCCGCCCTACCCCAAGGGTTCCGCGCCGCAGGCATTGCTGCGGGCATTAAAAAAAATGGCAAAGCCGACCTCACCGTCATCGCCAGCGATGTTGATTGCAACGCTGCCGCTGTATTTACCACCAACAAAGTCAAGGCTGCACCCGTGATCCGCGGCATGGCGCAACTCAAATCTGCCTATGCGAAGTCGATGCGAGCAGTGGTGATTAACGCTGGCTGTGCCAATGCCTGCACCGGCGACCAAGGCCTAAGTAACGCTGAAGCTACCGCCCAATTAGCCAGCACCTTGTTAAGATTAGATGCCCATGATCAGGTTTTAGTGATGTCAACTGGTGTCATTGGGGTGCAGTTGCCAATGGATAAGCTACAAGCGGGTATGCCACAAGCCGTTGCAGCCCTCAGTACCTCGTCACTGGCCGATATTTCATTGGCAATTATGACAACTGATACTGTGCCCAAAGTCATAAGCCGCAGTTACACCACTGCCGAGGGCAAACAGTTCACCATCGCTGGCATCGCCAAAGGTGCAGGCATGATTCACCCAAACATGGCAACCATGCTTTCGGTGGTGATGACCGATGCCAAAGTGCCGCTGGGGGCCTTGCGCCAAGCCGTAAAAAAAGCGACCAACCGCTCATTTAACTGCATCAGTGTCGATGGTGACACCAGCACCAACGACACTTATTTGGTCATGGCAAATGGGGTTAGCGGCACGCGCCCCAGTGTTGAAGAATTTGAAGATGCGCTCAATGAAATTAGCATTGAACTTGCCAAAAAAGTGGCGCGTGATGGCGAAGGTGCGACCAAATTTATCACCATTCGCGTGACAGGCGCACGCACATGGGATATGGCGCACAAAGTCGGGCGCACGATCGCCACTTCACCCTTGGTTAAAACCGCATTTTATGGCGAAGATGCCAATTGGGGCCGCATCACTTGTGCCGCTGGTTATAGCGGCGAAGATGTTAACCCCGACCACATGTCGCTGTGGTTTGGTGGGGTGCATGTGTTTTCGCATGGCACCCCCACCGATTACTTAGATGAGGCAGCCACAGCCGCAATGAAGCCGATTGATGTCGAAGTGCATCTTGACCTTGGCTTGGGCGAAGCCGAATGCACGGTTTGGACTTGTGATATGTCACATGAATATGTGACGATTAACGGCAAATATCGCTCATAGCGTATCTAAGGTAAGGATAACCGCTAAAAAATCGGAGGTATTAGTGCAAGTTGCGGCTATAACATCAAGCTGCGCTAAGGTCTCCGATTTTTGCGCTAATATCGTCTTCACGGCATATCAGTCTCATCGTCCAAAGTTTTGGGATGTGGCGATGCGGGGGGCTGGATACGAGAAGTCATAATATTCGCAATCGTCGATCTTAACCGATCACCCAACCCCGACGGCTTGCGTTTTTGAAATAAGGCGGGTGGGATCGCATTGATGACCGGAATCTCACCTTCAGATTCGCTATTCTGATTACCAAAACGCGATTGGCGAGTAATTACGCGCCGCTCAACCCTGCGGGCAAAAGGCGCGTTGGTGGCATCGGGCGCAAAACTTGGGGGCGGCAAATCATCAGCCGTCGCTTGCGTTTGATCATCATCGGGTTGAGGGTAAACCTCGGCTAAATTTGCCTCAACCGGCTGTGGCTGAATTGGCAAAGGTGGCGTTGCCGAAGGGCGCAATATTTGCGCCGTTTGAACAATAGACGGCACAAGATTAAAAATGACATAAGCTAAAACTGTCGCCCAAATCACGCCCGTAATACCATACCACTGGGCAAACACAATTGAAAACACAATATTGGCTAAGGCCGCCAACACCCCATAAACCACCGGCCAACGCAACCGCCCAAGGCTGCCCAACAACGTAAATGAAGCGGTTGTCAGCACGCTAATCATATTCCAAAGCGCCATGCCCACAAACACCATAAAAGGCGCAACAGCCTCGGCGCTGCCGGTCCAAATACGCACAAACCATTGCCCAATCAGCACCAGCAACAAACAAAGCGCTGTCGTTATGGCGAAATTGGTAGCTGTGCTCCGAAAGAATGCTTGGCGCATCCAATTCACATCGCCACGCGCATTTGCCTCGGCATAGGCCGGCCATAGCACCGGCGCGGTAAATGACATGAGCAGCGAAGCATAATTAAACAAACGCCACGTAATGCTGTAAGGCGTAACGGCTTCGGCCCCAAGCAGCCGTGCAATAATCAAATTATCACTTTGCAAAATGACTAAAGCCGCGATTTGTAAAATAAACAGTTGCAAACTGGTGGTCACTAAACTGCGCGATTGATCAAGATCAACCGAAGAAAGTGCAGGCCGTAACCAAGGCATACGCCAGCCAAAAATCCACAGTGCTGATGCAATTTGCACCACAATAGACATGCCCGAAAATGCCACAATCAGCCACATTAAATCGCCGCGCATACTGGTGGCAATAATGAGGGCAACAAGGCTGAGCACACTGCTGACCGCCGACCAATAGTTGGCGCTTGCGCCTTCTTGATAAGCGCGATAAATACGCTCGATAATCGACAATGGCAGCCCAAGCAATGTAATAAATAGGGCAACGAACACCGCCAAACTCACTTCGGCTTGCGCGTCTAGGGCATGCACATTCAGCACCCAACCCCAATCAACCAACAAGGCCACCCCACCCAACACCAACCACAATACAATGGCGATCACCACCAACAGCCAAAATGCTGTAGCCACTGCCCGTTGGGCACTATCGCGGCGTTGATGGGCATAAGCCTCGGACAACGATGTGATCAACCCATTACCTAGCCCAAAATCGGCAATCGCGATCCACGCCAAAAGGCTGCTAATGGTCATCCATGCGCCATAGCGCTCGGCCCCCAAATAGCCCAAGACCAGCCGCACCGCAATCAAATTGACCAGCACCAGCAGCCCTTTGCCCAAAAAGCCTGTCACAATTGCCTGCCCAATGCGTTGATAGCGTCGATGCCCCTCAGACATCGGTTCGATGCGGTTTAGGATGAGGTTTAGCCAGTATTGCAACATAAGATCAGTGGTGAATGGTTAGTGGTTAGTGGTTAGTGGTTAGTGAAAGTTATTAACTCATAACTAACCACTGACCACTAACC
>CAZLOF010000618.1:0-3133 GCA_964560745.1 uncultured Thermoflexus sp. | reverse complement strand
CTTTTTAGGCGTTCACACTCGGCAATAATTCGGGCTGGTGACCACCCGGCGCAATGGGCAAGGGTTAAATGTGATGCAGCAATTTTGTGTTGCACATCAATTGCTTTGGCAATATCTGCCTCGGTGTGTCCATTCGCTTTGCTCATATCCAGTTTAGCAAAATTACCGATAATACGGTTGATTACCTCGGTTTCGCCCATTTCGGCGGTAAAAAATGCAACCCGCTTGCGTTGACTAAGGGCGGCATGGGCGGCAAATTGCGCCATTAATGCACTTTTACCTGTGCCGGGTCTGCCGCCAACGGCTATTAATTTCTTGGGTCGCCAACCACGTGTATAGGTGTCGAGGTCTTGAATGCCCGTCTTGATGCCGGTAACAACTTCGCCTTGGGTGGCGCGTTCATATTCAGCAAACCAATCTTTGAGCGTTTCACTTATTGGCTTTATTCCAGCAATTGCTGTGCCGGTGGCTTTGATGAGTTCGCGCTGGGCCATGTCGAGCAATTCGGCGGGGTCGGTGTCGAGCTTGCTTGCTTTTATGGCGATGTTGGGTAGGGCGTGGTCTCTGATGCGACGGCGAAGGGCTAATTCTGAAACAGTTTTGGCGTATTGCTCGGCATGTAGCGCGGTTGGCACTTCGCTTAACAATTGGGTGAGGTAAACCTCTCCACCCGAATCATTGAGCGTACCGCGGCGGTCTAGCTCGGTGGCAACGGTCAACGAGTCGGCATTGCTACCAAGGGCCATAATTGCCGTGTAAATGTATTGGTGGCGGTGATCGTGAAAATCTTCGGCGTTGACGGCCCCAACAATTTGAGGAATGATATCTGGGTCGGTGAGCAAGCTGCCAAGCAATGCTTGCTCGGTTTGAAGGTCGTAAAGGTTTGTGTTTAATTCACTCATGTTTAATATTCCTCATCAGCCAGTTTGAATGTTTCTTTCACCGGCGGCTTATAACTCGTGATGTCGTAATCACTCAAGACGCTTATTAGCACTCCGGCTTTGTTTCGCCGGTCATCGGCTATCTTTTTGGCCTCAGATCGCACAATGTCGAGCGCGTGAGGGCTTTGGCCCAACTTGCGCACAATTGCCAAGGTTTTCTTATTGCTGGTGATGCCGTGCGTCTTGAGTTCGCTCAAGATCGCGTTTTCCAATTCAGAGAAAGAAAGGCCAGCAGCAGCAACAACTTCGACTTGTGGCGCTTGCTGCTGCTCTTGTTCTTTTAGTCTTGTTGCTTTATTCTTGTTAGAGTTCAATTTTTGAACTAATGGCAGTTCAATTTTTGAACTAATGCAGTTCAATTTCTGAACTAATGGCGGCTCGTTTTTATCGTCCATTAGTTCAATTTTTGAACTAATGGACGGGGTGCAAAGCTCGTAAATTGTGCTGTTTGAAAACCGCCTTTTCTGCTTTAGCCAGCCGCGCTCAACAAGTCCCTTGACGCTTTCACTTATGGTTGCTCTTGCAAGCCCTGTATCCTTGGTAATCGTGTCATATGATGGAAAAGCATCCCCTGTGTCTTTGTTGGCGCATGAGCGCAAATAGACAAATAGTGTGATTGCGGCGGGGCTGAGATTCCGCATATCTTCGACAAAGGCGTAAGGGATTGCGACAAAGCGCCCGATCTTGTCAATAAGGCGGTCTTGGCTTTGGGCAGCGGCGGCGGTGGTCACTTAATGCTTTTGCTCCTTCTTCACCTTCGGGGCCGGTGGGCGCTCGGCCCTCGGTTCGTCGGTGGTCAGTGTTGCGGCGTTGGCGTTTGCAGTGGCGCGGCGCTTGTCGATATATCTCAAAATGTCGGCGACCGCTGCAATTAGTTCGGCGGTCGGATAGGGGGCCGGGGCCGGTGGGATAATATCGTTTAGCATTTTTGAAAGATTCCTTTTCAAAGCTGTCAGGGCGGTGTAGTTATTCGCAGTAATTACACCGCCCGTTTTATTTGATATCCTTATTATAGCATAACTTCCAGTAGTTACAACCAGTTGTATAATGCCAGTTGTGATAACTGAAATACAATTTCTACCAGTAGTTAAAATAAAGGAGTGATTGACGTGCTTCAAATAGTTAGGACTAAGGTTCCAGCCTCTATAGATCAATCTGATTTGATTACGCCACAAGAGGCGGCGAAGATCAGCGGGCGAAAGATAACAACGATTGTTAATCTTATAAATTTGGGTTTTTTGCCTTGGTATGAGCTGCCGTTTGGCGGTGAAAACCGTGCGCGAGTTCAGAGATATACATCTCGTGTAGCGGTTCTTGCCATGCCCAAAGAAAAGCGGGGCCATGCTGTTGCTGTCTCCGATGACGGCGGCGCGAGCGGGTGATATAATCTTACTGCTTAACATAACTTTTGGGTGTTGCTGAATCGCGTCGGGGTGGTAGCCGATGCGATTTTGCTTTTTCTCACGGGTTGACCGGCTCGGCTTCGAGCGGTTGCGTTGCAACTTCAATAATTGCGCCCAAAACATCGCAAAAAATGGGGTCTGTATGCGTTATTTGCTCAATCTGAGCCAGCATCACTAAATGCTGATTCGATGCTGCTTTGCCCTGTTTCCATGCGGTTTTAACGCGGGTGTGGGTTTGGGCAAGCACCGATAAGACGGCTTCGGTAGTCAAGGCTTCACCTCCAAGGCCGGGGCCGGTGAGTTGGGTTTGGGTAAAAGGCCAAGCTCGATTAGACGATCACGCGCAATAATTGCGAGTTGGTCGGATGGGTGGCGACGTTCCTTTTGTGCGATGCTTGACAGTGCTGACATTTCAGCATCATTTAGTTTCACTGTGATTCGTGACATAAAAAAAGCTAACCTCTTGCGATAAGGTTAGCTTTTTTGCAGACTAAACACAATGACAATGCTGTAAGGTGAATGTAAGGCCATTGTCAGGTGATTTGTCAGGTGATTTGTCAGGGATTTTCCCTGCTTGCGTCGTATTCGACTTTCATTGATCTTACATGCCCATAGCTTTTACCTATCTCTGTAGCTAATTCTTTGAGTGTCATTTTTGTCTTTTTCCCATATCGGCAATACCAATCAAATACTTTGTCCCATCCACTAATATCTACCTTCGGGCATGGCGGGTCATCCGACTTGACCGGCGGCGCGGTGGTTGGTTCGGGGATTGGCTCAACTATTTGG
>CAZLOF010000617.1:0-3134 GCA_964560745.1 uncultured Thermoflexus sp. | reverse complement strand
CAGTTGGATGCCGATGGCATGTTAGCCATTCCATCAAAGCCGGGCTTGGGGTTGTGTTTGGATTGGGACGCGGTAAAACGTTACACAATAGTAGAGGCGGGTCGGTGACCCGCCTCTCTTCGGTGCCCCACCCCTACTTTCGCAACGCCTTGGCCGTCGTCTTCCAATCAATTTCGGCGAATTGTTGATCGATTTGTGCTGCCACCGCCTCAGATACAGCCTTAGCGCTGCCGGCCTGCTCAACAACATCGCCCCATCGAAAGCCGCTTAAATAGTCATCTGTGCCAATCAAGCCCGCAGACATGGCGGCGCTGTCTACGGCCTCCATAAAACGGGGCGGCAATTGGGTGCTGATCCGTTCGCGCCCTTCTTTTGCCCGCACCAAAACGGGGATATCGTGCCAATATTGAATTTGATAACTTGCCATAATAGAAGGCTAGTGTAATCGACATTGCGTGTAAACTTTGGATTATGCAAAATGTCATTGTTCTTGATCTCGGCAGTTCATCGACCCGTGCCATGTTATATGACACACAAGCCAAGCCTGTACCGGGCGCATTGGTGCGCGAAAGCGTTGATTTTCATGTCGATCAATTGGGAGCCAGCGAAGACGACCCCCAACTAGCTTTGGCACGCGCCAGCCGCACCCTCAACGCCCTCAAACAAACCTCTGCTTATCGTGATCAGGTCAAGACCGAGCCATTGCTCGCCATTTCATCTTACGCTGGCAGTTTGCTGTGCCTCGATGCCAACGACGAGCCGCTCACCCCCATTTACACTTATGCCGACACCCGTGCCAGCAGCGACGCGGCCCAATTACGCGAAATTCATGATGAGATTGACACCCTGCAACGCACTGGCTGCCGTATTCGCGCCAATTACACCCCAGCACGGCTGGCGTGGCTCAAACGCACCCAACCCGATATGTTTGCCCGCACCCGCCACTTTGTCACCCTCAGCGATTATGTGCGGTTAAAACTATTTGGACGCTTGGGTTGTGGCATCTCCATTGCTTCGTGGAGTGGTTTACTCAATCGTCAAAACAATGATTGGGATGCGGCTTGGTTGCAGATTTTGGGCATACAGCGTGAGCAATTACCCCCCATCGATCAAGCCACAAGCCATGGTTTAATTGCCATTGGGGATGGCGCGGGCGCAAATATTGGCAGTGGTTGCACTACCCCCGATCATGTTGCTGTCACCATTGGCACGACCGGGGCCATGCGCATCATTAGCCCCCATGATGCCCAGCGCGATATTTCGCCTGCCTTATGGTCATATCGCGCCAATCACGCATTCGACCTAACCGGTGGGGCCACCACCGAGGGCGGCAATGTGGTGGCATGGCTGCGGGCAGTTTTGGCAGGATTGGGCCATGACGCTGCCGAGGCTGCCATTGCCCAACAACGCCCGGATGGGCATGGGCTGACCGTATTGCCCATGTTTGGGGGCGAGCGTAGCCCGGGCTTTGCAGACCGCGCCCGCGCCACATTGCACGGCTTATCATTCGATAGCACCCCCGCCCATATTGCACGCGCTTGTTACGAGGCCATCGCCTACCGACTGGGCAGCATTTACACCGCCTTGTTAGGGGCCAGCCGCGCCAAAGGCATAATTGCGTCGGGGGGTGCTTTGCTTGGCTCACCCACATGGTGTCAAATCATTGCCGATGTGACCGGCGCGCCGGTGCAATTGTGCGATGAACCCGAAGCCACCGCGCGCGGCGCTGCCATGCTGGCCTTGGGGCAACTTGACTTGCCCGCGCAACTTGGTCCCACTTTTGTGCCCAATGCCCGACATACCGCCATTTACCAGGCCGCCGCGGCCCGCCAGCAAACGCTATATGACAAATTAGTTAATTAGTTGATTGGTTGATTGATGACTCGTGGCTTATGAGTCGCTAATCAACCAATCACCCCCCCATTTCGAATCACCCACTTTGGCGCAGCATGTTCGCGCAGGGCCTCTAGCACATTGGGCGCATCGAGCACCACCAAATCAGCGACGTTGCCAACCTTTAGCCCATAACCTGCCAGCCCCATCGCTTTGGCAGCGCGATGCGTAATCATGTCATACAGTGTTTCCATCTCCGGTAACGTCGTCATCCACAACAAATGCGCCGCCAAAAACGCCACCTCCAACATATTGTTGCGCCCAAATGGGTAATACGAATCCGAGACATCATCTTGCCCCAAACACACATTCACGCCAGCCGCCAGCAATTCTTTAACCCGCGCATGTAATGGCCCGGTATGCGGGTCAGTCACCACACTCAGATCGGCCTTTTTGAGCAAGGCGATGAGTTTTTGCATATAAGGCGGCGAATACAGCGCCATCGCACGGGCATGATGCGCCAAGACGCGGCCTTGCCAGCCACGTTTAATCGCCGCCACCGCCATCTCTTCAATCGTGCGCGATTCAGCATCGCCCACATCATCGACCAAAAATGACACATCGGCGTTAAATTCTTGCGCCAAATCAAAACAAAATTTCACATGCTCAGCCCGATCTTCAGCCGTATATTCGAGCCAAGGGATGCCGCCCACCACATCTGCGCCCATTTCCATCGCTTGGCGCATCAACTCAGCCGCACCCGCCTCACGCACAATGCCATCTTGGGCAAAAGCCACCACTTGCAAATCGACCCGCCCCTTAAACGCCTCACGGGCACGCAAAACAGCTTTAATCCCCTCCAACTTGGCTTTGCTATCCACATCAACCAACGCCCGTTTGTGGGTGTTGCCATATTTCAGCGCCAAATCCAAATTACGCTTCACATTGTCATAAATCCACGATTCATGATAATCGGCTTTCACCCGCGCTGCCGCCTCGATGGCCGACATAGCCTTGCCCAGGCCCTCGCCATGATAATCACCCACCGCGCCTGTATCCATGCGCAACAAGGTATACACTTTACATAAATGCAAATGCGGGTCAATAAACGACTCAGTCACCAAGCCGCCATTCGCATCCAGTTCAAGCTCGCCTATGCCGCTCAGGCGCTCGGCAATGGTCACAATACGCCCATCGTGAATGGCAATATCACACAGCCCCGCTTGTCGCCGCAATTGGGCGCGTCGAATGATTAAATGATGTGTTGACATAATTAAATCGAAATTTGGCAAAGATTAATC
>CAZLOF010000616.1:0-3136 GCA_964560745.1 uncultured Thermoflexus sp. | reverse complement strand
CGCACTTCGCCTTTGCCGGGTTGGGGCATATCAATGTCTGCGAGCCGCATTACTTCTGGCTCACCTTGTTGGGTTACACGTATTGCTTTCATGGTATCTATTGTGCCTTAATTATTTATGACGTTAAAAATGTAATCATACAATCAAAAGCGCTACTTTAGCGCACCTCAACCTCACCCAACACCACCACCTCAGCCCCGCCGCTATGCCGCAGGCGCTGACCGGTGTTTGGGTCGTATAGCCCCATTACCAGCCGCAACTTGCCGCGAAAATCGGTGGGCAAGGCGAGGCCGTGATGGTCGATCACGGCTTCACCGACTGGCAGGGTAAAAAACGGGCGCAGGTCGTTGAGCGGTTGGGCATCGTGTTGGGCCACCACCCGCCCATCGGGGCCAATGGCATGCACAAAGATTTTATACCCAACATTAATGGGTGCATTGGCCTGCCACGTTAAGCCCACCGGCACAATCGCCCCGGCGGCTAATTCGGGCGCAAATTGCGCTTGCCGCAATTCTAAATCACCCCATTTTGTGCCAGCGCCGCTGCCAGCCTGCATCGGCTGCGGCGCACCATACAGCCCAATAAACACCTCTTCTGGCCCCCAATCACCGCTAGCTGGGTAAAAATGGCTGTCGAGCCAGCCACGCAATGGGCCATTTTGCCCGGCCAACCCGCGATACAACACCAGCCACAACCGAGGGTGTTGTTGCGCCAAGGCCACAATTCGCGCCTCCCAGCGCTCACGCGGCTCAATCACGGGGTCCCATGTCAAGGCATATGACCATGTGGGGTCGTTGGCGCGGCGGTCGAGCGCATAAAACCCAGCCGGGCTGAGCACATTAAAAATGGCGATATCGCTGGCCTGCGCTTGCGCTGTAATGCGCCGATGATATTGATGTGGGTCATAAGCATCGAAGACTTCGAGCGTTTTGTCGAACACCACGCCAGTGCTGGTTGAAAAATAGAGTCCGACCAACCCTAAAGCCGCCACGACCGCCAGTGGTTTGGGCAATTGGGCCAGCGCCCACGCCAAAATCAGCGCCAAGGCCGGAGCCGCACCGACCAACATGCGCTCATTGAGCGCCCAATTGCGGGCGGCATAAGCCACGCCAAACAGCGTCAGGGCGATCATCAAAACAGGCAACAACACCGGCGAAAGCGACATCGCCGCGCCGCGCCGCCGCCGAACCGCCCACGCGATACCGCCCGCCAACACGATACTCAACATCAGCCCAATCCCCCACCAACCGACCTCACGCGAGAGGGTTAGCCCTTTGGCGGCTTGTGCTAGCCAATAACTGAGCGGCAATTGTTGGTTGGTGTTACGGGTGGCCTCGGCGCTGGCTCGCCCGACCAATTGCGGGATGGCATAGATGGCCCAAGGCAAATAAACCGCCCCTGCGAGCAAGGCCGCCACAATAAAATTTCGCCGCCCACGCTGCATGAGCGCATATAAGGCCAGCCCCAACAGCGCCCACATCGCATGATACAAGGTCAGCATCAACGCCGCCGCGCTCAGCGCAAACCCCAGCCCATCGCGCCACGACCAGCGCTGCCGCTGGGCCAAGCCTAAGCCAAAATACATCGCCAACAGCATCAGCGTCGGCACGGGTGCATACATGCGCACAACCCCACTGTAATACACCACCAGTGGCAACCAAGCCATGAGGAAAATGGAAAGTTTTTTAGGAAACTGGGGATTAGGGATTGGGGATTGACCATTGACCATTAACCATTGACCATTAACCATTAGCCAGCGTTTAGCGACAACGTAGGCCAAGGGGATGGCGGGCAGGCTGAGCATGACGGACAGGTAACGCGCCCCAAACAGATTGACACCAAACAGATTTTGCCACACACTCAAGATCAAATAATAAAGCGGCGGGTGCACATCGGCTGCCGTAATCGTCAACACATCGGCCCAACTTAACGCAGCATGGGCCACCGACCAGCCCTCATCCCAACGCGGCAGCACATCACCCAGCATCACCATCCGCAAGCCAAAGCCAACCAAGATCGCCACCACTGCTAAATTTTTTAAAGTGCTTAGTGCTAAGTGCTGAGTTATAAGTGCTGAGTGCTGAGTGTTTGATGCGTGGTGCGTGGTTGGTGGTATTTGCATCTTAATTCTTGGCTCTTGATTCTTGGTTCTTGATTCTTGATTCTTGGCTCTTGGCTCTTGGTTCTTAGCTCTTGCCTCTCCCTACTCCCCAAACACGCCCCGCGCCCCCACCATATCACGAATGGCACGCAAGTGACTATCGCCTTCATCCCCCACCAACTCTTGGGCGCGACGATAATCATATTTGCCGATCAGCACACTCAACTCATCTTTAATAGCCTGCCACTTTTGCGATTGCAGACTGACCAACAAACGGGTGGCAGCAGGGTCGCTGGCATGAGACAACGCGCCTCGAAAATGCGGCAAACACAACCCACTCGATGCCGCATACCCCGCCTTAAACGCCTCATCGCCGATAAACTTGGCGACTGTGCTTTGATATTCACGCTCGGTCTTGGCTTTGCCTTTGCAAATGGGGCATGTGCCGGTCGGGGCCAAGGCTTCGGCCAAGGCGGCTGCGCTGGTATCTGGCTTCTTGAGCAAACGACCTAGGCGTGATGTGCCCGCCGTTGGCGCAGCCGTGCTGGGCAGCGCCGCCGCGCTAATCGTCAAGGCCTCATCCACCGCTGCCCGAAACAAAATCGCCATACCCAAAGTATGCCCGCGCAATTCGGTCAATTGCCAGCCATGCGCATTGCACAAACCTCGGCGCTTGCGAATGATCTCATGCATCTCTGGCTCGGTGACGTGTTCATGAAAAATCGCGTCGAGCATCCGTTGGGCATCGCGCTGCAACAAAAAACAAATGGGGCAGCCCTTATGCTTAAAGGCATCGAGCAGGCTATAGTAATCGAGTGGCAACATTACATTGGGTGGTAAGAACAGAATTGACCGTGCTAAGTATAGCAAGAAGCGCTATACTCATGGCTTATGGCAGACCCCCGACTCGACACCGAGCGCAATATTTGGCTCGCCACCACCCGCCCCGATGGCCGGCCCCACCTCACCCCGATTTGGTTTGTATGGATGCACGACAAGATTTATTTTTGCACCCAAGGCAAAGCCGTTAAAACC
>CAZLOF010000615.1:0-3138 GCA_964560745.1 uncultured Thermoflexus sp. | reverse complement strand
CAAGCGTCGTATGCAAAGGACGTGCGCGACAAATCGCTTCGGCTACCTGCATTGGATTTGCAACATCCCCATATTCACGCAACACCTGTGCCATACTCGCCATATCTGCTTCATTCACCCAATCTGCCGCACTCATCCCTTTGCTCGTATCAAACCGCATATCTAATGGACCTTCACGCATAAATGAAAAACCACGTTGGGCTTCATCCAATTGAAATGATGACAGCCCTAAATCAATCAAAATCCCATCCACTTTTGCAAATCCCAATTTAACAGCCAATTCAGGTGTTTCATCTAGCCAACATTGACGCAAGGTTACACGCGCATCAAATTCACGCAATCGCTGTGTGCAACGTTCAATCGCCGCAAAATCTGCATCTGTACCCAATAATCGCCCATCGGGGCTACTTGCGTTTAGCACCCCCCATGCATGACCGGCTCCACCTAATGTCGCATCAATAAACACGCCACCCGGTTTGGGCTGAAGCGCGTCAAGCACCTCTGTATAAAGAACTGGAATATGCATTATTTAAGTTATTCTGTAAAAAGCATAAAATACGGCTGCTGCGATTTCACCGTTTCCCGTCAAGCAATGCTTGACGGGAAACAATCAATTTCCCAATTTTTACCCTTCCTGATATGTCAATACTTTCGCTATTTCGCCTGTGAATGAATTCACAGGCGGGTTATCGATTCACAACCCGCCGCCCCTAAATACCATACTTCGCAAATACTGCCACTCCGTCTTTTTCCATCAAGGTGTTTAGCTCAAGTTGCTGTTTCTTCCACTCGGCTTCGTTAAACACCTCAATATAATCATATGAACCCACAAGCGCCAATTTATCGCTAATATTTACCCCAATATGTTGACGCAAATTCTCATCCACCACAATACGCCCTTGATTATCTGGAACAACTTCAACCGCATTGGCAAACCAAAAACGACGTAATTGTTGCACCTCTTGATTCATCATCGGCAATGCCAAAATTTTCTTGGTTCGGGTGTCAAATTCATCTTTAGTAAAAATCCATAAACTCTTACCAGCCCCTGCGCCTTTGGTCACAATTAAGCCCGCAGCAAGCGCTGGCAAATACTTAGCTGGAAGCATAATTCGGTATTTGCTATCGAGTGTATGTTGATAAGTGTTAACAAACATTTATATTTATAAAGTTTTTTTACCCCGAAATAAATTTTATTAGGTCAAACGTCCCACTTTCCCCCACTTTGTCCCCTTCGTCAAATTTTAATGGATTTGTATGATAAGTACAAATAGATAGAGCTTAAAGTTTGTTGCAAACAAGGTGTGCAGTTTGTAATACCCAGTATCAAGGCACAAACTAACGTTGCGTCACTTAATCGCCATATACTTAGATGATAGATTCCATGCACCTTAAAAAAAAAGCCTCAGCTTCTCTAAGAAGCTGAGGCTTTTTTTTAGCTATAACAGAGATACTTTAAATTAGAAACACCTAAATAACCTGATTGCTCAACCTTGCTTTACTTGAGTGCAAAACGATACGATCAATTAGGCCAAATTTTGCATTATTGCAAAACAGTGACTCTTTAAAAATTTTTTGCCGGCATCACTATTCAACTGCCTCCGCAGGGATAGCTGAATAGTGATGTCGGCAAAAAATTTCTCCCTTAATATTCAAGAAATACTAAATTTTTATAAAGGGTGTCTCAAATCTTTATTTCTTCAATGGGGCATTTTCTTTCAAAATATCATTGGCTTTCTTCACACTGCTATCCAGTGTGGCCTTCATATCGCCCTCGCCTTTCCAAATCGCTTTAGCCATCACCGTGTTCTCAATTTCTGCACGCACTGGATCATAACCAGCCACTGGGGCTTCGGTTTGGCCAAATTGCGCCAATTTATACATATTGGCATAGCCTTCAACTGCCTCTGGGTAATCTTTAAAGACTGGGTTATTCTTGGCATCGCCAATTGCTTGATCAGCAGCACTTTGGCGAACTGCCATATAGCCCGATGACTTGGCCCAATTGGTTGTATTTTCTTTTGAGATGAAATGGCGAATAAATAGCCATGCCCCCAATTGCTGCTCTGGTGCAACCTTAAATACCGACCATGATGCGCCATACAAATTGGTTCGTGGGTTAGCGGGGTCTTTTTGCGGGAACATGCTATAGGTAAACTTGAATTTGGTTGGAGCCTTATCTATAGCTTGGGCATAAAATGTTGCACCCGTGCTAGAACCAACCGCAAACAAGGCCTTTTGTGCCGCAAAACGAGTTTGATCGCCATTGCTCTCGGTACGAGGCACTTCTACCGCACATCCTTTCTGATACAAGCCGCGTAAGAAAGTTGAAGCTTCAAGTGCAGCAGGGCTATTAAAATCATAACCGCTTCCATCAGCCTTAAGAATATTGCCGCCAAAAGCAAAAACAAACGCCGCAAAGCTGCTGGCATTTTGGGTCAATGCAAACCCATATTCACCTTTTTCTTTGTTCGAGGCTTTGCAAGCAATTTCTTCAAAGTCTTTGAAGTTTGTTGGCGGGGTCTTGTAGCCCAATTTTTGCAACCAATCAAGGTTGGTGAACAACATTTCCATCGAGCGTTGGGTGGCCCAGCCAAGCGTCTCGCCCGGCCATTGAGCAGCCTTATCGCCATCTAAAAACGCCTTGGGGATGTCTTTAAGATCTGCATCGCTCAAGCCATATTTCTTGCTCTTAATGAATGGGTCAAGATTCACTACGACCTCATAATCACGATAGGAAGCAGCTTGGTTGATGTATGCGACAGACAAAGCAGGCAAATTGCTACCTGCAACAGTAGCCGCATTGATCTTGTTATAAACATCTTGATAGCTAGCGCCTGCCTTTTCCAGTTTTACCTCAATGCCATACTCATTGTTCTTGTTAAAGTCGGCAATCATGGCGGTCACGGCTTTTTCTGGCTCGCCACTATACCGATGCCAGAAAATGACTTCCGTCTTCTTATCTTTGCTCAAAACAATCGCATCAACTTCTTCAGGGGTCTTCAGCAATTTTCCGCCCGAAACTTTAACCGGATTAGCAACAGCAGTAGGCTTAGGCACATCGGTGGGTTTTGCAGGGGCAGCAGGTGCAGTTGTTGCAGCAGGAGCGGCGGGAGCGGTTGTTGCTGCAGGGGCGGC
>CAZLOF010000614.1:2647-3142 GCA_964560745.1 uncultured Thermoflexus sp. | reverse complement strand
ATCGAGCAACTCGTACTCGGTGCAGCAACCGAGGGCCTCATGGACCCCGACGCACCCGACAACCCCACCGCCGGGGTCAACGACTTCCTGCCGGTCGAAAAGATGACGGCCGATTGGAAAGAGCTGCGCCGACGCTTCAATCAGGACGGTCCTCCGTGCCCCGAAGAGTGTAAGCCGCTCAAAGACGAGTACGACGGTGCCCTTGCCCAGGTCCCGGGTGTCCTCAACGACATCGGTTCGATCACGGGCAACCTCTTCGATCCTGAGAAGAAGTCGAAAATCAAAGATCTTCGAGAGATTCAGCAGAATCACCGCGAATACATCGACAAGCCGCTGACGAAGAGCGACCGCATGGTCGGTCAGATTTGTGACAAGTACGAAACCAAGAAGTGGTTTGATATTAAGGTCGACAGCGGCGGAATGATGGGCCTTCCCGGTTTCTAACCCATACTGTTTAACCACGTCATCCCGACGGAGGAGGGATCGAATCAGCAC
>CAZLOF010000614.1:0-2637 GCA_964560745.1 uncultured Thermoflexus sp. | reverse complement strand
ACCTATCGCCAAAGGTAACGTTGGCTTCCTATACAATTGGGCGGTGATTCGATCCCTCCTCCGTCGGGATGACGATATTGCCCTACATCTGCATAGCGATGTCGTGCATCACCCTGCCCCAATCCTCCGGGATACCGATGCCGTTCTGACTGTCGGCGATGTCGGCGAAAGAACGCATCGCACGTTGCCGACCCGCGTTGTCACCGCGACCCAGGGCGAAATCCGCACTAAGTAGCTTGGCGAGTAGGGCCTTCTTCAGCTCCGGATTCGCCACCTTCTCGTTCACTAAAACACGCAGACCTTCGGTCGAGAATACATAGGTCGGATTGCCATCAAGCTCATTGAACGGAACCGGAGGTGACGCAAAGAAACTCTCCTGTCCTGCTCCAAAACGGTAGTGGTGGGACATCGTCCGAATCACGCGATCCGCGAAGCCTTCAAGACCCGGTGCCACCGGCGGACGGTGCTCTAACTCGGCGAACGAAACGGCGCCATCGTCGTTCGTATCCCACTGTTTTAGCAAGTCTGCCAACGTGTCTGGGGAGCGGACGAAGTTGGGAACATTGGCGCGATGGGC
Source organism: uncultured Thermoflexus sp. (assembly GCA_964560745.1). Classification (GTDB taxonomy): domain Bacteria; phylum Chloroflexota; class Anaerolineae; order J036; family Brachytrichaceae; genus AQU-03. Next base: position 2,060 of record CAZLOF010000614.1, on the reverse strand, counting down.
ACCTATATTCATGAGCTCAAAGATGGAGTGGGTCGCGTCAAGGGTCATCGCAGCGTTGGCGGCCCGTCTTGCGGCAAGTGAGTCGGCAATCTGTAACTGGGTCGTGCAGTCGACGACCGCCACATTCTTCATGACGCAGTACCAATTGCTTGCGGTCAAGCCAGGTGCGGCGGGCGAGGCAGTGATTCGAAAGTTCGCGGTCTCGCCTTCGCCGAGGAGTTCAAGGCCAAAGTTGTAACCAGCCTCCTGGCCATCGGCCCAAGGGTTGCCATCTATGGGCAGGTCCGCCAGCGAATGGGCGAAGGAACCTGTCTGGCTCCGGAAGTTGTTCATCGCCGTGCCGAGTTGAACGAGCCCAGATTGAGCGGCCGAGCGGGCCGCCGCCTCGCGCACTTTTTGAACTGCAGGCAGGAGCAAACCGATGAGAATCGCGATGATCGCGATAACCACAAGAAGCTCAATGAGTGTAAACGCTTTCCGACGGGTCTGGGACATCAAAGTCCACCTCCAAATGATAAGCCCTCTACTCAGTGAGAATACCGGGGCCATTCAAACCTGTCAACCCAACTTTAGGCCCCTAACTTTGGTAGGTGTTCGGAGAATGGCTGACGGGAGCGTCGGCACAAGCGAGGCTGTTGCGTCGTGCATGTCAGATCAGCAGGTTGGCGCAGGTCGGAGTGCGTTTCGGATTTGCAGGAGGACCAACCGGACGGTTTTGGGTCCGAAAAGTCGCCAAATCAGCCAGAAACAGGCTCGCAGGAGCCTCTCAAGGTTGTAGCTGAGGCAGTGGAGGCGAAACTCGCACATCACCGCAGGAAGCCCTCTCAGTTTGAAGCGGCGAAGTCCCCGGTTCGACTTCATGTGACCGAACGCCCGCTCCACCGTGCAACTGCGCCGGCGGCGCATCTGTTGTCCCTCCTCCGTCTGTGAACGGTGGGCGTTCGCCACCCGAAGGGCGACGTCGTAATCGGTGCGTACGGAGATCGTCTTGACTTTGCGAACCCCACAAACGGTCCTCAACGGACAACGGGGACAAGCCCTAACTTCGAACGAGTCATAAACGACGCCGTCGCGGACGAGTTGACGCGTCTTCAACGGCGTGTGGCCGGCTGGACAGTGGATCTTTCCATCCTGGCCAACCTGCCAGAACAGGTCGTGGTGGGCGCGAGGGCTCACAAAGCTCGTCACCGAAGCGTCCTTGAGCGCCTGGTGGTTGGGTGCCGAATCGTAACCGGCGTCAGCCACGATGGTCTCTGGCTGAACATCCGCCGCCTTGAGGTTCTGGACCACCGTCTCCATCTGGGCCGTATCGTTGGCCAGGGGCGAGACGTGGGACGCCAGGATCAGACCGTCCCCGTCCATGTCCACCGCGACCTGGGCGTTGTAGCCTCGAATGATGGTGCCGCCCTTGCGCTCCCGCATTGGCCGGGCGTCGGGGTCGGCGTGGACTGCAGCCTCATCGGCGTCCGCCTTTTGAAGGCTGCGGCGCCACTGCGCCGTGTTCGCCTCGATCTTTGTACCGTCCACGGCCACGTTCCTGGCGCTGACCAGACCGTCCGAACGGCCCCTCTCGAGCACGGCGACCGCGATGTCCTCAAGCACATCGGCCACCAAGCGCCGGAACCGGCTCAGGGTCGTATGGTCGGGAGTCTGGCCCCGCATCAGGTATTGGAATCGAAGGTCGAACCGAACACGGTCTTCGAGCTCTCGGCTCGACGAGGTACCCCGCATCAGGCCGAACATGAGCACGCTGAACATGCCAACCGGATCGTAGGCGACGCCGCCGTGCGGCTGGTAGAGGTTCCGAAGGCGATCCCCCGCCACCTCCTCACATAGCTCGCGCAGATGGACCACGAATGGACCGACCTTCGATTCCAAGCTCTCGGGAAACAGCTCGGGCTGCGGCTCACGCCGAAACACCCGCTTCGAGCGATTGAACTTGGACACAAGTTACAGACGAAACGCGGGGGCACAATGCAACAGCCTCGTTCCTGCCGATGCCGGTCTTCGAAAGGCTCCAACTATGTGGGATCGAGGCCCCGGGTCAATCTCTAGTAGGT
>CAZLOF010000613.1:2496-3142 GCA_964560745.1 uncultured Thermoflexus sp. | reverse complement strand
GGCCAAGCCCGTGGGTCTCGTGCACCTGGCGGTGGCCGCCCGCGGCCTGCCGACCGCGCACGAGCGGCAGGTGTTCGCAGGCGACCGCCGCGCGGTGCGGCTGGCGACGGTGTGCCGGGGCCTCGCGATGGCGGTCGACCTCAGCGGTCGTTGACCCAGAAGCCGAACTTGCGGAACCGTTCGTGGGTCCACCACGCCGTGCCGCCGGTGTCGTAGCGGAAGTTGCGCGACCCGGCCTGGCTCTGCAGCGGCCGCACCACTTTCCCGCCCGAGCGCACCGCGGCCTCGGCACCCTGTTCCGGGGCGACGATGGTGATATGGCCGGAACGGTTGAGATCGACCCGCTGCGCGCAGATCGTCACCAGCCTCCCGGCATTGGCCGCGTCCTGGACCTCGCCGAGGTCGAGCGTGCGCCGCCACCCGAAGCGCGGGCCGTGGTCGTCGAGCCAGTCGCACAGGGCGTTGGCGTTGAGTTCGTGGATGGTCACGTCGTAGCGCGGCGTCACCGCCTCGCCCTGGTCGAGGCGCCGCAGCGCGTCGGCTTTCCACCAGACCCGCGGCAGGAAGATGCCGGCGAGAAAGCAGACGTCGTAGGCGTAGATGTTGCAGTAGGTGGCGGTGCCGGTGGGCTGCCGCGCGGCCGGTG
>CAZLOF010000613.1:0-2486 GCA_964560745.1 uncultured Thermoflexus sp. | reverse complement strand
CAGCGGCTGCCCTGCTCGACGTCGAGCCAGTCGATGATGGCGCGCAGGCCGCGGGCGCGAGCGGCCGCGGCTCCTGCGAGCGCCGGCGGACGGCCCGCCTCGCCGATCGGAAAGGCGCGGCCCGAGGTGCCGTCGCGGCGGACGTCGGCCCTGCCCTCCTCCATGTGCACGGCGACGATCCCGCCCGAAACCGCGGGCAGCGGCGGTGCGGAGGCGGGCTCCAGGAAACGATGGGCGACGAAGCCTTCGACCCGCTGCGTCTGCACCTTCGCCGCCACCTGCCACCAGTCGGGCTCGGCGGCGGCGGCGATCTTCTCGACGACGTCCCCTTGTGCCAGCGTCGCGATGCGCGAGCTCGCCGTCGCGGCGGGTCTCGACCGGAAATTCAGTTGGGTCGCCGTGACCCGGAACAGGGCGTTCGACATGGTCCCCCCGGAAGCGGTCTATTACGGAATGGGAATATCCTGCCCGGACCCGCGGGGCCCGGCAGTGTCGAACGTCACTCGCGGTTGCGCTTTGTCAGCCGCCCAGCTTGGGCACCGCCGCCAGCGACGGCGGCACCGGGCTGCAGCCCGGCCCGTAGAGCTGCCCCGCCCGCGTCTCGAAGGCGCCCACCATCCGCGACACCGCCTCGTTGAACAGGAGGCCGATCAAGTTCTGCAGAAGGCGCGAGCGGAACTCGAAGTCGACATAGAAGTCGACGACGCAGTGCCCGTCAGGTGCGGGCTCGAAGCGCCAGTGGTTGTTGAGGTAGCGGAACGGCCCGTCGATGTATTCGACGTCGACGCCGGTCTGCGGCGTCAGCGTCACCTTGGAACTGAAGCGTTCCCGGAACATCTTGAAGGCGACGACGAGGTCGGCGAAGAACACGTCGCCGTCGCGGCGGGTGATCCGCGCCGCCTTGCACCAGGGCAGGAATTCCGGATAGCGATCGACGCCCGCCACCAAGTCGTAGAGCTGCTCGGGGCGGTAGGGCAGGTGGCGCTTCTCGGCGTGCGTCGGCATGGCCGGCGGGAAGTCAGGCGGCCGGCTTCGCGGCGGCCAGCTGCGCCTCGCGCGCCGTCCGCAGCCGGGCGAAATCGTCGCCGGCATGGTAGGACGAGCGGGTCAGCGGCGAGGACGCGACCTGCAAAAAGCCCTTGGCGCGGGCCATGCGGGCGAAGGCATCGAATTCCTGCGGCTCGACGAAGCGCTCGACCTTGTGGTGCCGCGGCGTCGGCTGCAGGTACTGGCCGATGGTGATGAAGTCGACATCGGCCGAGCGCATGTCGTCCATCACCTGATGCACCTCGCGCTTCTCCTCGCCGAGACCGACCATGATGCCGGACTTGGTGAACAGCGACGGGTCCAGTTCCTTGATCTTCTGCAACAGGCGCAGGGAGTGGAAGTAGCGGGCACCCGGCCGCACCGTCCGGTAGAGCCGCGGCACCGTCTCCAGGTTGTGGTTGTAGACGTCGGGCTTGGCGGCGACGATCGCGTCGACGGCACCCGGCTTGCGCAGGAAGTCGGGCGTCAGGATCTCGATGGTGGTGCCGGGCGTCGTCCTGCGCATCAGCTCGATGCAGCGCACGAAATGCGAGGCGCCACCGTCCGGCAGGTCGTCACGGTCGACCGAGGTCACCACAACGTGCTTGAGGCCCATCTGCGCCACGGCCTCGGCCAGATGCTCCGGCTCGTCGGGATCGACGGGCCGCGGCGTGCCGGTCTTGATGTTGCAGAAGGCGCAGGCGCGGGTGCAGGTGTCGCCCAGGATCATCACCGTGGCGTGCTTCTGCGTCCAGCACTCGCCGATATTGGGGCAGGCCGCCTCCTCGCACACCGTGTGCAGCGACTTCTCGCGCATCAGGCGACGGGTGTCGTGATAGGTCTCGGAGGTCGGCGCCTTGACGCGGATCCAGGACGGCTTGCGGGTGAAGACCCGCGCCGCGGCTCCGTTGCCGGCAACCCGGTCGAGGACGGTGATGGCAGCCATCGCTCAGCTCATCGTTCGTGCGGCCCGGACACTAGCCGCCTTTGCCGCATATGGGCAGCCCCGCGCTTCATGCCGCCACCGGACCGGCCCGATGCGAGGAAAGCTGCCGCAGCAGCACCGGCACCAGCAGCCCCGCGCCTATCAGGGACGAGTAGATCTCGGGTGCCACCAGCAGGACGGCGGCGACCACGAGCAGGATGCGCTCCCAGGCCTTCGTCGGCACCAGCATGAAGCCCGAAAGGGCCGCACCCAGGCTGGTGATGCCGACGGCACAGCCGATGAAGGCCAGGAAGAAGTCCGGCCAGTTGAAGCCCTGCGCCACCAGCAGCAGCGAGGGCGAGAAGACGAAGACGAACGGCACCAGCGCCTTGCCGAGGCCGAGGCGGAAGGCGGTGTTGCCGGTCTTGAACGGATCGGCGCCGGCCATCCCGGCGGCGGCATAGGCGGCCAGCGCCACCGGCGGCGTGATGTCGGCCAGCACGCCGTAATAGAAGACGAAGAAATGGGCGACGAT
>CAZLOF010000612.1:732-3149 GCA_964560745.1 uncultured Thermoflexus sp. | reverse complement strand
CATTGCTCACACTCTGCGTTTGTGGGTAGCCGCTCACCGGACAGTCCACCGTCACATTAAAGCTGCCCAAGCCACCCGGCACGGCGCTGCCGTCCGTCGTCGCCACATTCTTGGCGACGCTCAAGCCGCCATAAGAGGGAGGCACATACACAACATAACCAGCATCCAACGTATGATTGTTTTCGCCAGCATTGCCTGTGGTGAAAATGATTTGGCGCGTGTTGGTATTCACATCACTGTCAATCGTATCAGTGACTTCGTCGTTGCTGCTAATACCAGTCGCGTTTTGTGTCGTCAATATATAGCTGGTCGTGCCACTGATAATCGTCGCGGGGAAAGTCAAAGTGTATTGCGTCGTCGTTGACATCGGCACGCCATAATTTGTGCCCGTCGTGTCGGTGCCGCTAAGCGTGGTAAAGTAATAATTGCCGCCGCTGTCCGTCGTCACGGTGTAATTAACCCCGTTTTGCAGTGTCAGGGTCACCATCACCCCGCTCAATCCAGGCTCGGCTGCATCTTGTATACCGTTCCTATTCTGATCAAGCCACACCCGATTCCCGATTTCAGTCGGGGCCATGTCACATAGCAACTCAACATCTCCCACCCCTGCGGCCTTGCCAAAGGTTGAAGGATTATTAGTTGGAGAAGATGACACAACTTCGTATGAACGATTGCGTGCACCATTTGCAGCACTATACCAATCTATCCCATTGGTTCTAAACAATGCGTCACCATTAACATCAGTGTTTCGTGGTGTTACGGTATTGGGGTCAAATACTGTTGTGCCGACTTCATTTGCCATTGGGTTATATACCAAAGCGCCTAACGCAATTTCCCAATGAAAAACCTCTAACCATTGATTGGTATGGTTATAAAACCAATCGTTATAGAAAAATTCCCCAGCCCCACTTGGCCCATCATTTGACAATGCCCCGTCGTCTGTAATCGGCGTTAGGTTCGTATTGTTATCACTATCATTACATTCCAACACCCAAGCGCTCCCATTTTTACACGCCCGCAAAATATCGCCAGCCGAAGTGACAGATCTCGTTACGGTTGAGCCAGATACCGCTTCATAGTTATCATTGCCACCCAAATGCCCAACACGATCCATAATGCCCAAGATCAAATTCCCACTATTGTCAAATTCAATATCCGATATGATCGGTTGTGGCCCCATACCAGCCCATGCTGTCGCCCAAGGTTCCCACGTTGCAGGATTATTGTTATACGTTGCCCATGCCCCAGATATCCATTCTGGCCCACTAATACTTAAGGATTCGCGGGTGTAGGTGAAGGGAACTGTCACTTCTTGGGTAAAACTAGCAGGGTTACTCAAATCAAATGACAAAATATACCCATCCAAATTCGCCACATTTTGCGTCGTCAATGCATCGCATACCACACCCAAATAACCTTTCCCGCGATATAGTTTCAAGCCCCATGGTCGCAAATTGTCTGTCCCACAGCTTGGCACACCTGCGCCAGAGATCGAATACGTTTTGACCAAAGACGATGGCACATCAGTTCCATTTGTAGGAATTAATGCCATATTAGATGTATCCACAGTAATAAGTGTTTTCTGGTTTAGGTTTACCAGCCATAGTGTGTTTCCATCTTCAGTAAAATCAATATCGCCATAGCCGATCTTGCCCATTTTGTCGAACCCATCCATATCCCGATTAGGCGACATCGCCCCTGATGAAAGTTGATAATCGCCTGCTGCACCAGCACTTATAGAGGCCACATTGGTGCGATTGATCGTTCCCAAATCAATCGCCGTTCCAGAGTTTGATGGTGTCACCCCTTGCAAATCAAAACTCCCTGCCAATGTCCCCGCGCCGGTGCTTGTGTTTATCGTCGTCATATACACACCACCGATTCCTGTCGGACCTAATCCAGCATGGCGTTTAATGAACGCTGCATTAAACAAAGTCTTAGATTGTCGGCGAAATGCCTCACCCCAAATGCTACCCATATTTTGCACCTGACCAATAATGCTAGGCGGCGTAGTGTTACCACTGCTATTTAACGAAAATGAAAGAAGCGCTGCACTGGTGCTGCCTACCCCCGAACCATTTTTCATACAGCTTATAGCCAAATAAGGGTTGCTTTGGCAATAGTCACTTGGATAGTTAACCCCCAAACTCACATTGCTCGTGCCCGCTGCCACAAATTGCACCGTCGTGCGGTTATCAGGGGTGTTCGTGCTACCACTCACCCCGTGCAGCGTTGGGTAATATCCGCTCGGCAAATTGGTGAACTCCACCCGATACGGCGTACTAGCAGTCAGCCCCGTCAGGGTATATACGCCATTGGCGTTTGTCGTTGCCGTCGCCGCTGCCGACAAGCTGCCACTAATATACGCCTTTACCGTCACACTTTGCACCCCAGTGTCGGTGATCGTGCCCGTAGAC
>CAZLOF010000612.1:0-722 GCA_964560745.1 uncultured Thermoflexus sp. | reverse complement strand
AATCTCGGAACACCGTGCCCGAAATTACCGTGCTGCTCGCCGTGCCATAATTGGCTTGCGCCGTCTGGGCCTCACCCAACAGCGGCTGTAAGGCCGTGAGTGAAGCGGGCAAAGTCGGCTGCACAATGACAATCGTCGCGGCTCCCACTGCCACACCCAACTGTGCCAGTAGTTGACTGAGCGCCAACACAATTCGTATAGTTTGGTTAAAGGTTATTTTGTGCATTGTTATCTTTATTGGGTTTTATTGGTTAAAACAGCTAGAATGTCATCGGTTATAAGACATGCCTAACGTAGCATGTGACTCGCCATCTATCATGCTTGCACCTAAAACTGCACAGACTTAGCCCAAAAATACCTTAGACTCAACCTAGTTACAACGCCCTAAGTTCAAAGTGTGCAACTTTAGATGCAGACCCTATCAGCCCAAATATCAATTTGCTAACCAAAGCAAAAGTGAAATAAAATAAATCTAAGCAGTTCTAAGCGCCGCGTTATTTTCCTTTTTGCCCAGAAAAACATAAGCTGGCAGCAGATGTTATTTCTGCTGCCAGCTTGTCTTATTACATCCCCTCAGAGAGAAGTTAGGCGTAAGTTCCCTTTGTGAGAGGAGAAACCTAGCGCTTCTTCAACATTGGCAAATACACCTTGGTTGCGCCGCCACCGACATTTGCGCCGCCCCACTTGGCCGGCCCATACACATTGGTGCGGCCCGTCGTCTC
>CAZLOF010000611.1:0-3184 GCA_964560745.1 uncultured Thermoflexus sp. | reverse complement strand
CGGGCGAAAGCTGTCATCGGCAAAATACCACGCACATGACGCACACTGCCATCGAGCGCCAATTCGCCAATGACCAAGGCACTTTGCAACAAGGCATCGCTCAGTTGCTCTGAGGCAATGAGCACACCCAATGCCATTGGCAAGTCATAGGCTGGGCCAATTTTTTTGAGGTCGGCAGGGGCGAGGTTGACGGTGACGCGGTTATAGGGAAAGCGCAGGCCACTGTTACGCATGGCGGCCCGCACCCGCTCACTGCTTTCTTTGACAGCGGCATCGGGCAACCCCACTAAGGTAAATGAAGACAGCCCTTTGCTGCTGTCAACTTCGACCTCGACAATCGTCCCCTCTAGACCCAATACGGCGCATGACGCAACTTTTGCAAGCATGATGGATGGCGAAAATTGTAACGCATTTATTGGCAAATTTAAGCCGCAAAATTTGCCAATTAACGGTATGGTGTAAGACGCAAAATCAAATATTTCGGGCGACACACTGTCGCACCTACCGGCTTCGCCGATTGCCCGCCTACGCGGGCAAAAACGGCGGCCCCGCAGGGGGACGCTCGGCGAAGCCTTTAGGTGCGACTTCAGTCGCGGAACAATGAAAATGCAATGCCACGATCATCTTGCACTCTAAACGATATGAGTTATCGCCCCAACTTCAAATCAGGCAAAACGTCGAGATCAAGCGTATCGCGGATGCCACGCAAGTAGGCAAAATGGGCGGCAGCCCCGATCATGGCGGCGTTATCGGTGCATAATGACATGGGCGGAAAAAACACTGGCAAGGTTGCTGCGCGATCATTGCGATCTTTCACATCAACATTGCGTGCTACCGATGACGGCATGATGGGATGCGGATTAAATGTGGCGGTCATTTTTTGGCGCAATAATTTGTTGGCCGACACGCCGCCGCCAACCAACACAGCCTTGGCCCCAAATTTTTTCACGGCAGCCAAGGTTTTCTCAACCAACCAATCTACCGCCGCCGCCTGAAAACTGGCGGCGATATCGTTGACAGGAATGGGGGTTTGTTTGGTGGCAGTGTTTATAAATTGCGTTTGTAATAGGTTTAACACGGCTGTTTTTGCGCCGCTAAACGAAAAATCAAATTCACCATTGTATGGGCGTGGTTGCCCATTACGCCCCGTGTTGCCAATACGCGGGCGCGAAAATGAAAACGTGCTGGGGTCGCCCGCTCGTGCCACCCGCTCAATGGCTGGGCCGCCCGGATAACTCAGCCCCAACATACGCGCCACTTTGTCAAACGCCTCACCAACGGCATCATCAATGGTATGGCCCACCAGCTCATAATCGCCATGATCATGCATCAGCACCAACTCGGTATGCCCGCCCGAAACGATGACCACCAGCAATGGAAAATCACCGATGGCCGCCGGTTGTTGGCTGTTAAGCGTGGTGGGCTGCCCATTGGCATTTAATAACCAATGCGAATAAATATGCCCTTCGAGATGGTTAATGCCAAGCAGCGGCAAGCCACGCATTAGGGCGATGCCCTTAGCCGCATTCATGCCCACCACCAACGACCCCGGCAAGCCCGGCCCTTTGGTCACGGCAATGGCAGTAATGCTATCCCAAGTGACTTTGGCTTCCTCCATCGCTTGTTTAATCACCGACCCAATCACTTCGACATGCGCCCGTGAGGCCATTTCGGGAAAAACACCCCCATATTGCTGGTGCAAATTGATCTGTGACGCGACGATATTTGAGCGAATGATGCGCCCATTGTCGATGACAGCGGCGGCTGTTTCATCGCACGAGGTTTCGATGGCGAGAATACGGGTGTTGGCTGTTGGCAAAGTGCTCATTTTGGTACGCAGCCGCAAATAAGGCGGCAGGCCAATGATAACCCAACATACCGACAACATAATTCACGGATAATGCAGCACGTCGTATGTCACCCCTATCTAATTCTTATACTCGCGTTGCATTTAAAGCCTTGGTCTTGTTTGTGTTGGTGAATGTGGTTTTTGCGCTAACAAACCCGATGCCATTCATCGGGCGGGTCTCAATTTACAACAGTTTGGTAACAGGCCGGCAACGATTATCGTTTGGCTATCGCCCCGACCGCGACTATAACCTCGTGACACACCATTTCGATGCCTTATTTGCCGCCCACGAGATCGCAACAGCCAAGGCTGCAAATGAATTTCGGGTGGTGCTGATTGGCGATTCGGCGACATGGGGCTATCTGTTAGCGCCCAATCAAACCCTAGCAGCAACGCTCAACCAACAAAATTTGCGCAGTAAAGATGGGCGCGTGATGCGCGTATATAACCTCGGTTACACCGATTTTTCGCTGACCAAAGATGCTCTCATTTTGAAGCGGGTGATGGGGTATCAACCCGATTTGGTGCTATGGCTGGTCACGCTTAATTCATTGCCGATTGACCGGCAAACCGAACATGTGTTGGTGCGCCGCAACCCCGACGAAGTAAACAAATTATTAGCCGCAGCGCCGATGCGCACCCTTGACCCCAACGCGCCCAGCTTTGAGCATTTGTCGATATGGGATCGCACCTTGATTGGACAACGCCGCGATTTGGCCGATTTGTTGCGGTTGCAATTGTTGGGGGTGATGTGGGCGGCAACAGGCGTTGATCAAGATTTTGCCGATGCAAATGAGCGCTACAGCCGCGATTTAGAGGCCGATGATGGTATGCGTGGGTTATCGGCGGCCAGCATTGGCGCAAAAACCTTGCGCGAAGCAGACTTGGCGCTAGAAGTATTGACGGCTGGGCAAGCCATTGCCAAACGGGCGGCGGTGCCCTTGCTACTGATTAACGAACCCATTGCCATAAGCAATGGCAAAAATAGCGATCGCCGCTACAATGCCTTTTACCCGCGTTGGGCCTACGATCAATATCGCGGGTTGATGGCGACCCAAGCCCAGCAGCAAGGCTGGCGCTATGTTGATGTTTGGAATGTGCTGCCAGCCGATGAATTTACCAACACGCCGGTGCATCGCACCCCACGCGGCGAAGGTTTATTGGCACAGCATTTGTTGCCTGTTTTGCATGAGTGGTAGGGGCACGGCATGCCGTGCCCCTTTTGTATTATTGCAACATTCGTTCAGACTCCATAACCTTCAAGACCAACATCAACATAATCGCGGTGCTAAGCTCAGCACGAGGTGGCGGCGGCGGCGGCCCCATCACCTGAGC
>CAZLOF010000610.1:746-3186 GCA_964560745.1 uncultured Thermoflexus sp. | reverse complement strand
GCGCTATATCGTGCAAATCTGCTGAACTTGACAAAACAAGGACCACCGCCAACGCATCGGTATTTCTCAAGCGTTGCGGGCGCCACGTCATAGCCACGTTCCGTTAGGAACGTGGCTGCTTCTAATGTGTTAAGTTTTTTTACCAATTGCCCCTCCTTAAGCATGCACGACAATTCGTGCGTTTTCGGCAGGAGGGACTTGGCCATATTTCGAGAACTACCCCTTCACGGAATTTGCTCGCTTAATTTTTCTCTGCCGAGACGTGGAGATTTTTTCTTGCCGCTGAAATACGCTTTATAAGAACTGCGCGGCCGGACTTTTTATCTACCGCTTGCAATAGCGGCAGGGCAAATTTCCCAAAATACCCCTCGTAACGCCTGTCTCCAGCACGCCCGTCCTTTTTCGACCCGCGAACACTAGAGTGATAGACAGCATCAGTTTTAGTAACTTCCTGCCATAAGGACACAAGTTTACCGATAGCATCTTCTGTGATTGCTAGGTGAGGTCGCCGCACCATCTTCTTATGAAAATCAGCCGCCTTGTCCATTCTTGTCGCGAGGGTCGACAGCATGCCAAAACTCTTCTTATCCACTTCACAGTATTGACTGACCAACATAGGATTTCTTGAGGTAGATGTATCTAGGGCGAGGCTCGATATGAATGGGTCCTTTGGATGCGCCTCTTGAAGCAGAGCCCAAATTTGCGCAGTGGAGCCAGAGAAGATGTCTGCTAGCACATCGCAGGCCCTGGCACCCTTTTTGAGTTGCTTAGCAAGCTTGGAAGGGGCGGGTCTAAATTCCCGGTCATTCCATTGATGTGCGAAGATACTGAGAGCAGAATCAAATTTGTGCTTATGATTATTAAGCAATAGAACGGTACTAGCCGGCAAATGCTCTATAGCTTTAGCCCACACTCTTGCGTCGATTTTTTGTATCTTAACGGCAGAACTTACTTGTGGCCTTACGAGTGGCTGCTTTCGCCCATTTTTCGGCCTTATCGAGGCAGATTTATTCATAGTCAGCCCTTAAATCTTGTGACATTGCTCATGAGGCATTGCTTTATCTAAATCGCTCAAATACTGCGACCACAAAATCATTGCCGCCCTGCGCTCGGACGCATATTCGGCACGGTTATAAACTGCCATCACCCCACCTTTACTTTTTGCTACGTGATTAAGAATGCGATCGGCAATATGAGGCAGAACCCCTAAGTTATTTAGACCAGTAGCAAAGGTGCGTCGTAGGTCATGGATCCGCCAACTCGGCATAGGTAGACGTTGAGTTTTCAGACGCTCTTTAGCAATAGCTCTGTCCAATGTAGCTTTGGCTTTAGACCAGCCACTAATTGGTGTTTCGCCAGTGGTTGTAAATATCAAACCGTCTTTATCACGCCGGGGTAGCTCTCTCAGAATTTCAATTGCACCTTCAGAGAGATGCACGTCGTGCGGCTGCCCATTCTTAGTTCTGTTGGCAGGGATGGTCCAGACTCGCCCCGGAATATCTATTTCTGACCATCTCATTTGCCCCACCTCTTCCCTACGCTGCCCAGTGAGTGCTAAAAGTTGTAGAGCTGGGCCAAAAGGCCATCCCAGACTTTCTGTAGCTTGCCAGATCTCTTTAAGTTCTCCGTCAGTGTGTGTGCGGTCACGATTCACTTGTTGGGCCGGCATTTCAACTCCAATCGTGGGAGAGGCAGCGATCGCCCCTCTGACTATCGCCCAACGAAATAGCGTCTTCAGATGAATTAGAGTCTGATTAGCTGTGCCCGGTGATCCTCGATCCCGGATACTCTCTACAAGGCGAATAACATCGGCTGAGTTAATTGAAGGCGCAGGCCGATGCCGCCACTCTGAAGCGACCTCGCGCTCTAGAAGTCGTGCCAGCTCGTTTGTAGACTTCTTTCCCTTCCTTCGACGGCTTTCAACAAACTCAATTATGAGTGCACCAATAGTATTTTCACGGCCTGCCCGCTTGGTCGCCATTGGATCGAGCCCCTTGGCAATGCCTTGGAGCAAAGCGTGCGCTTCTACCCTCGCCTGCTCCGGCGTGAAAGCCCCATGCTTTCCTATTGTGTAACGGCGAGTTGGAAAACCCACCCCACCCATACGGTACTGCAGGACGTATACTCGCCGATCCTCGGGAGTGATCTTTAGGCCAAAACCTTTGGTTTCCGTATCCCAGAAGAAGATATCGACGGGACCAGCCCGTAGGGCATCAACAGTGCGCTTGGTGATTTTGCCTCGCATCTTGTATCCAACGTGAGTGCTAAAGGTTTCGATTACGAACAACAGCAATCATATAGCAATCATCTCAGAGCAAACAAGAGACGGCCGTCGGAAACTTGCGAAAGGTATGGGATAATAATTTATTTTGTTAAACAGTTACTTACTGAAGCTAAGCAAACTTGAGGCGACTCAGAGAAAGCTAAGGCCGTCTAATTC
>CAZLOF010000610.1:0-736 GCA_964560745.1 uncultured Thermoflexus sp. | reverse complement strand
TCGACAGTTCGATTCTGTTCGGGTCCACCAATATTTTCAATTGCTTTGTGTAAAAATCGGTAGGCTAATCTTTGCTTTAACAATCACCCAGTAATGATCACTAGGAGTGATTGTCACTTAAATTTAGAAGGCCTGGCGGCGGCTCTAAAGCTTACGACGCCTTTTTAAAGCGCCCGAGCTCCAGCGGTCATTACATGATATGAATTCAACAACCCGGTGTCTTCTCAAAAAGGATCAATGCAAACCGCAGTAAACGCGGCGAAAACTGTGCTGTGATCGAGCTAGCTACTATAATCCAGTGCCCCTTAGTCCGCGACGTCAGTTGATCCTGGCAAAGAGAGAAATGGGAAACTTAAACCCTCGCCATCGCCGATATTGGCGGCGCGCGCCTTGTCAATAAATTCGCTATAGACCGTTTCGGTCAAGCAACTCTCAGCCGCAGCCCTACGTATCCGCATGCAGGCGACGTCATCCGCATGTTGTTCGTCGAGAAGTTCACATGTCTGCGAAGATTTATCCGAATATGCGTTGCAAACAGCAACCTGCAAGTTTGAGAATGTTATGGACCGCATGCCTGCCTGCCCACTGAATATTTCTGGGCGCATTTTTGCCTACATTGCTTCCCTGCGAGTGACAGCGAAAGCGCGGCAGAAGCAAGTTTGCTCAAAAAGAAAGTGAGCACGGCATTGCGCCGTGCTCACCGTTCATTAACAGTCGTTACTGCGCAGTCGAAGGA
>CAZLOF010000609.1:0-3222 GCA_964560745.1 uncultured Thermoflexus sp. | reverse complement strand
GCATTCCGGTTTATGTTGCGGCCCCAACCTCGTCAATCGATATGAGTCTTGCCTCTGGCGACTTAATTCCCATCGAAGAGCGCAAATCGGATGAGGTAACACATGGCTTTGGGCGACAAACTGGCCCCGATGGGGTAGGTGTGTTTAACCCCGCATTTGATGTCACCCCAGCTCGATATGTTACAGCGTTTATCACCGAGCATGGCATCGCACATGCGCCATTTTTAGATACCTTGCCCAAGGTAATGAAAGCCGCCCCATAACAATGTTTGGATCGTGATTTCGACGAGCTACCGCAGCCATTAGAAATGGCGCGCTGGGCATTCAAAGACCGCCTTGCGGTCTAAACGCTTAACCTGCGAAGGCAGGCTTCGTATGCCCAGCGCGGGATTTTAATTAGCGCCCCAAAAATGGCAAATTAATGCGATAAACCTCGCCATTATCAATTTTTAGATAATCTTCAAGCGCATGAGCTTGCGCGTCTTGTAGATTAGCAGGCAAGGGGTGACGTAACTCAGTATTAATGGCGTTATTCATTTCACCCAACAACTTGGTATATAAACTGTTTGATGTATCTATCGCCATATTGTCAAGTTCGGCACGACCACTAATATTGGCATAGTTATAGCCTTCATGCTCTTGTTTATAGGTGCTAATATTGATTGAATTTTTCTCCCAATAACTATATGATGCGACTTTGCCTTGGGCGGTGCGATATGCCACAACGTGCGAGGCGGTATCATCGACAAAACGGGCCGGGGCTTCTTCATAGCCCGGCTCGTCGGTGGTATGCAAAATAAAATCGCGCCCTTTTGCCGCCGTGTTTTTCATGATTTGGGTGATATCGAGCCGATTCGCCAAATGTTGCCATTTTGCATCGCTACGCCAAGTGTTATCGCCATACCCCAAAGTTAATAACAGGGGGGCTAAATCGACTGAGCTAACCAATTGTGCGCGTTCAGCACTGGTGTTTGCAACCCATACCCCAGTTGGGTCTTTAATACAAAATGGCACATGAATGGCTTCTTCATACACGCCCGCGCCTTTGCCGCGCATACCATGCGATCCACAATATTCACCATGATCGGCAGTAAAAATCACAATCGTGTTTTGCTTATATTTACTGGCGTTTAAGGCTGCCAACACGCGCCCAATCTGCTCATCGACCATTGTCTGCAAGTGCAAATACAAATCAAGATACTCGATCCATTCTTGCTTATAGCCCACGCCACTATAACGCATACTGCCAAAACTTTGGGCGGCAATAGTTTGTGAGGCCGTTTGCAATTTGGGCTTTTTGCGGTCGTTTAATTCTTGTGGGGTCTCATAGTTAGCCGGTATGTTGTTATAAACATTGGGCGGGTCTTTTTGTTGGGGGATGGCCTCGGTGAACCGTGGATACCACATGATATCGTGTGGGTTGACAAAGCTGACGGTACAGCACCAAGGCTTGGTATCGTCGTGAGTCGGCAACCAATCGATAAATTCTTGCGCAATTTGCGGGTCACGGGTTTGGCCTTGGGCGGGTGCGCCCACTGGGTCGTTTTTAATGCTGCCGCTAAAGCCATATGGGTCGAAATCAGACGAATCTTCGGATAAATGCCATTTACCCATCCAACGGGTGTAATAACCGACATCACGCAACCCATCGCCATAAGTTAGAAAATCGGGGTGCAAATGGCTTTGTTGGGTAACTAAACACAGATGTTGATGCCCATAAAGCCCGGTTACGATGCTTGATCGGGCCGGTTCGCACATATTGGCAGCGGTGTAATAGCTGCCAAATTTTACCGATTCGGCGCGTAAAGCCGTGATATTGGGTAGTTTTTGTGCCAGCGCATCCCATTGCATTTCGCGCATTTGGTCAACCATGATGAGCAAAATATTGGGTTTATTCGCTGCATCTTTTCTAAAAAAAAGATCAGGGAATTGATGGGTAACAGGTGTGGGGATCGAAG
This sequence comes from uncultured Thermoflexus sp., assembly GCA_964560745.1. Classification (GTDB taxonomy): domain Bacteria; phylum Chloroflexota; class Anaerolineae; order J036; family Brachytrichaceae; genus AQU-03. Next base: position 1,264 of record CAZLOF010000609.1, on the reverse strand, counting down.
CGGCCAAACTGCCGCGCACAATGGATTTGAGTAGGGTTCGACGATTCATAATGCCTCAGTAAATTTAATGGTTTTTGCGAACATAAACGCAGTGACATTGCAAAATGGTAGCATCTTTGTTGTCATTTGTTACCCGTCGCATGTCTGATTTTTTCTCTCAGTTTAAGCATCCAGATAATAAAATGCTATCATTTCTATGCGACGATTTTTATATAAATGTGTTGCAAAAGTTTTAATGACAAGTAAAAATAAAAGGAGATTGAAGATGTCAAAATTATCAAATTTGATGTTGACCATTGCTGCCACCTCAGCAGTAATGGTAGCGTGTGCGGCCCCAACCCCACCACCAACCCCAACGGCTGCCCAAAAGCCGACCGAAGCTCCCAAGCCAGTCGCTCCGACTGCGCCAGCGGCCACCGCTACCCCCGTGTTGCCCCGTATCGAAGATGTAAAACGTGACGCAAGCAAGCCGCTTGGCTCACCCGAAAACCCAATTATTATGGCTTTGGCACCATCCAGCACCAGCCAAGAATTGTTGGTTAGCGGTGAAGCCATTGCCAAAGAAATGAAAGACATTACCGGCCTGACCATTAAGACCATTGTGCCAACCAGTTACGCCGCTTTAATTGAGGCCATGGGCGCGGGTAATGCGCATATCGGCTGGCTTGCGCCATTGCAATATGTATTAGCCAAACAAAAAGGCTATGCCGAGGTAACGATGGCGACTTTGCGTATTAATGCGCAAGACAAAACAGCACGCGATCATTATGGAATGCAGTTTTTGGCCAATAAAGACAGTGGTTTTAAGCCGTTTTTTGATGTTGCCAAAAACCAATCGACCACCAAAGATGCAAAAGAAGCATTGCAGCAATTTAACGGCAAGAGCGTATGTTTAACCGATCCGTTGTCGGCTTCGGGTTATGTTTTCCCCAGTGGCGTATTAGCCAAAGCCGGTGTAAAACCCAGCAAGATTGTTGAAACCAAAGCCCACCCAACCACCGCACGCGCGCTTTATACCGGCGGGCAATGTGATTTTGGTGCAACATTTATTGATGTGCGTGACGAAGATGCCAAGCTAAAAGCTGATTTGCCCGATATCACGAGCAAAGTGGTGGTCATTTGGCGCAGCGAAGAATTTATCCCCAATGACAATGTAAGTTTGGCTTCGGCAATGCCCAAAGACCTAAAAACAAAATTAACCGATGGCTTTAAGAAATTGAGCGAAAGCGAAAATGGCAAAAAGGCACTCAAGGTCGTTTATAGC
>CAZLOF010000608.1:0-3224 GCA_964560745.1 uncultured Thermoflexus sp. | reverse complement strand
CTCTTTCAAGCCATCCACAATCTCAATCCGATCACGCGATTCAAGCCCAGTGATGACATCGGCACGGCGTTGTTTGCCGCCACTTTCTTGCACCACTACATATTGCCGCCCACGAAAACTGCGAATGGATTGCGGCGGCAGCCATAGCGCATTTTCAACCTTGCCCAAAATGGCTTCACACCGCGCCAACATACCGGGTTCGAGCGTTACACTGGGGTTATCGGGCGTGAGTGCAATACGCACCAATTTGTCTTTTTCGCTCGATGACAAGACCGGAACCCGCCGGATGACGGCCTTGAGCGCTTGATTGGGCAGGCTGGGAACCGCCACACTAATCACTTGCCCAACGCTGACCTCGCGGATTTGGGCTTCGCTCAAATCGGCCACAATTTCGGTTTCGCCGGGTTTAGCGATGATGATGGTATTGTCAAGTTGGCGCACATTGTCGCCCACACTCAGCGGTTGCAAGGCGATAACCCCATCAAATGGCGCAACCAATGAGCCGCGCAACTCTTTGGCCTTGAGTGATTCGACATTAAGGCGAGCGGCCTCAATCGCTTGCACTTTGGCTGGGTCTGAGCCAATTTTCTTGGCCTCTAAACTCAGTCGCGCGCGCTCCACTTCATTTTTTAGCAAACTCAGGTCTACTTCTTTGGCTTTTAGGTCAGATAATGCCTCGCTATAACGGGCTTGTAACTTTTCACGTTCAATTTCGGCGGTTTTTAGCAATTTTTCGGCATTATCGGCCCCGGCTTGGTTAAATTTCTTGCGGGCTTCGGAAATTGAATATTTGATGTCTTCGATCAACTTTGCGTTGCGGCTAATGTCGTTGGCAAGCGTATTGGCGTTGGCGTTGTTGATGCGCGATTGAGCCGCCTCAAGTTTTAATTGGGCTTGACGATAATCTAATTGTGCCAATTGCAGGGTTTGAGTATAGGTTTTGGCGGTATCAGCCAACACGGCCTCGGCAGTACGCAATTGCAATTGGGCCTGTTGCAATTGGGTGCGAATATCGGTCAGGTCAAGCTCGGCCAAAATATCGCCTTTTTTAACTGTGTCGCCACCCCTTACATTCACCCGCCGCACTTTGCCATCCATCTCAAATACCAAGGTGCGTGATTCGATTGGCTGCACCCGCGCATTAAATTGCAATTGGCGCGACACCAAGCCGCGCTTAACCACATAGGTTGCAATCGGCGACGACGGCAATTCTGGTGCTGGGGTCGAGGTGGGTGCCGCAACCGAGGCAACATTACAACCCATCAGCATGAATGCCGCTAACCCAAGCCAAGCAAAACCAATTTTGTGCTGCATAACCCCATTTTATGCCGAAATATGGTGCAGTGTAGAAATCGGGTTTCTAATTGTTCTAAGTGTTTATTGAGTTCAATTGAATATTGCATAGATTTTGTTGCAAACCTTCTTTCGGTGGATTTTGCTAAGACTTTTGCCCCAAGACACTCCTTGAAGTAATACTTATTCTTGTCATTAATTAAGAAAATATTGCATGTATTGCAAATCGTGCTAAAGGAGTAGTTATGCGAATCATTCGATCAGTTATTGCCACAGCACTTACTGTGACGGGTTTGTCAATTTGGGGTGGCGATCTCACCCGCCCAAGCCAAGCCCAACCCGATATCGTCGATCTCAATCCAATTCAAACCGAAAACCAAAATGTTGGTTCAACTGGGTGGCAGATCGATTATTCAAATGCTGCCACTAAAGTCGCCGACGACATCAACGGCCAAATTCGAGGATATGCCTCGGCCACCAGTGTTAATAAAGGCGGCAGCATCAATTTTCATGTCAGCGTCAAGCCAGCCCAAAAATACACCATCGAAATCTATCGTTTGGGGTATTACCAAGGCAAAGGCGGGCGCTTGATGTTGACCACCGCCCAATTGAATGGAACCCAACAAACCGCCTGCCCGCAAACCACCCAAACCGGCTTGGTGCAATGTAACTGGGCTGTAGGTTATACCTTGAATGTGCCAACCACCTGGACCGATGGCTATTATGTTGCGATGTTAAAGAATGCCCAAGGCTGGCGCAGCCAAATCATTTTTACAGTGCGTGATGATGCCCGCACCGCTGATATTCTGTTGCAAATCCCGGTTTTAACGTATCAGGCCTATAACAATTACCCAGTGGGCACCAACAATGGCAGAAGTTTGTATGACTATAACAGCCAAACCGGCCCATCACCCACAAAAATTGGCTTATTGGCAAACACAGGCTCGTATCGGGCGGTCAAAGTATCATTTGATCGGCCTTATAGCAACCTTGAATTAAACAATGATGGGATTTTTTGGGAAGTTTATATGATTCAATGGTTGGAGCGTGAGGGCTATGACGTGACCTACATCACCGATATTGATGCCCACACCAACCCAAACCGCCTCAAACAAGCCAAAGGCACGATTACCGTCGGGCATGATGAATATTGGACCAAACAAATGCGCGATGGCTGGGAAGCCGCCCGTGACGCCGGGATTGATCTCGGCTTTTTTGGCGCAAATGATGCTTATTGGCAGGTGCGGCTAGACCCCAATACGGTGAATGGGGCTGCCAACCGTGTTGTGACGGCCTATAAAGACCGCGAAGAAGACCCTTACACTGACCTTGACCCACTCGGGCCGGGGCTAGATGAAAGCCACCGCACCACCCAATTTCGCATGTTGACCAACCCGCGCCCAGAGCAAACCTTGATCGGCATTCAATATAGCTCATATGCCGTTGATGTGAATGCACTGCAATATTATCAGCCTTATGTGGCGCAAAACACCACACACTGGGCATACGCTGGTACAGGCATGAGCAATGGTACACAAATTCCACATATGATGGGCAATGAAATTGACCATTTGTTTTACACCACCACCCGCGCCAGTGGGCAGGTCATTCAAATGGCCCCGCCCATTAGCCTAAGCTATACCATTTTGCAACAAGGGCCATTTATTGGGGCAAATTTACCTAGCAATACCAACTACACCACACCAAACGACTTCACACAATCGACAGTGTATCAAGCACCAAGCGGGGCCTATGTATTTGCCGCTGGCACTTTGGCGTGGCCTTGGGGTTTGCTCAATTCGGGGCAAGCCGACCCACGTATTGAACAAATAACGCGCAATATTCTCAACCGCTTTATCAGCAATCAACCCACCCCGGGCACAGTAACGCCAACACCCACCACTGGGCCAACAGCCACCCCTACCAAGACC
>CAZLOF010000607.1:0-3235 GCA_964560745.1 uncultured Thermoflexus sp. | reverse complement strand
ACCTATGCCACGATCACCTTCCAAAACTTCTTTCGCATGTATGAAAAGCTGGGTGGCATGACCGGCACTGCCAAGACCGAAGAAGAAGAGTTTTTCAAGATTTATAACCTCGAAGTTGTGCCATTGCCCACTAACATCGAGTATATGACCTCGCAGAAAAAGCTAATTGAGCAAAAAGACACATTTGTAGATGGCACACCGATCAGCACGTTTGTTGACCCTAAGACCCAACGCAAATATTTCAAACGGCTTGATTATGCCGATTTGGTTTACAAAAACCACGAAGCCAAATTTAAGGCGGTTGTCGAAGAAATTGCCGAGGTTTCAAAGACAGGTCGCCCGGTCTTGGTTGGCACCATTGCCATCGAAACCAGCGAAATGTTGAGCAAGATGTTGCAACGCAAAGGCGTGATGCACCAAGTCTTGAACGCCAAGCAACACGAGCGCGAGGCTGCGATTGTGGCACAGGCCGGGCGCAGTGGCAGTGTGACCATTGCCACCAACATGGCCGGTCGTGGTGTCGATATTTTGTTGGGCGGTAATGCTGAAGGGATTGCGCGTGAAAATTTGCGCAAGCAAGGCAAAGACTTAAACAGCACCAGCAAAGAAGAATGGGCCGCCGCCCTCGCTGAAGCCGAGGCTGATTGCGCCAAAGATAAAAAAGTGGTGCAGGCCTTGGGCGGTATGCATGTGGTTGGCACTGAACGTCATGAGGCACGGCGTATCGATAACCAGTTGCGTGGGCGTTGTGCTCGTCAGGGTGACCCGGGGTCATCGCGCTTTTTTGTTTCGCTCGATGATGAACTGATGCGCCGCTTTGGCGGTGAACGGGTGAAGGGCTTGATGGACCGCATGAACTTGGAAGAGGATGTGCCAATGGAGTATGGCATTCTCAGTAAGTCGATTGAGCAGGCCCAGGAGAAGGTTGAAGGCTATAACTTCGATGTGCGTAAACATGTCATTCAATATGACGATGTGATTAACAAACAGCGCGAAGTGATTTATGCCCAACGCCGCACCATTCTTGAAAAAATTGACTTGAAAGAGTCGGTATTAGACATGGTGGGCGAGGTTATTGAAGATGCGGTTAAAACCTATGCGGCAGGCGAAGATTTTGAGCAATGGGATGTGCAAGGGCTAAAGAATGCGGTGGCGCCCATTGTGGCATTGCAACATGATTTTGACCCGCATGTTTGGCAAAAAGGCACCCGCGAAGATATCATCGATGCACTGGAAAACCTCGCCGAGCAGCGTTACCCGCAAGGCATTGATGATGCCGCCACCTCATTTTTGGGTGTGCTCACGCAACAGGCTGTGACCTTTAACGTGCTCGACAACAGCCCGCGTGATTTATTGGCGAGTGCCATTACTGCTTGGGCCAATCAACATTTTGAACGCGAACGCTATTTGATGTTGTATGACACCCCTTTTGTCATGTTTCAGGACGACGACATGGCGCGTTTGAAAAAGGTGTTTTTTGATGCCTTACGCCTCGTACGTGATCGTTCGATCATGATTCAGGCGGTTGATAAACTTTGGGTGCGTCACTTGACCGATTTGGACGAACTGCGCGAAGGTATAGGCTTGCGGGCCTATGGTCAGCGCGACCCGCTCAACTCTTATCGGGTTGAGGCCAGTATGACCTTTGATAATATGGTGGCGCAATTGCGTGAGCAGGTGGCGAATACCATTTTTAATGTGCGCTTAAACACCCAAGCCGCGCAGCCTGAGCCAGCCCAAAAAGCCCCCATGCAAGTGCGGGCGGCCTTGCCACAACGCCAAATTCGCCCGCCTCAAAAACTGCCCACCCGCGGTAAACCTAGCAATAAAGCCGTGGCCCAAGCCCAAGATGGCAAGACCACCGTTGTCGCTGCCCCAGCCCAAGCCGCCGCCCCAGCCATTGTTGCGCCGGTGAATGAGATACCGAACGGCAAAAAGCTCAATATCAAGAGCTTGGGGCGTAACGATGTATGCCCCTTCTGCACTACTGGCAAAAAATTAAAGCATTGCCAGTGCAACGGCGCTAAAAAATGGCGCGGCGAGAATGCCTAGAAACAAAATTTTTGTCAAACGCACGATCACTTGGTATTTGGAGAGGGCAAAGCCTTCTCCAAATACCAAGTGATTGTGCCTTTGGCATTCTATTTTTTTGCCTCGGTAATTTTCACTCCAACACCCCACAGCCTCAAATGGGATAATTAATATCCTATGAAACTGACAGGTGGTCAAGCCCTTGCCCAGCAGCTCGTCTGCGAAGGCGTTACGCAAATTTTTGGTATCCCCGGTGTTCAACTCGATTGGGCCGTAGATGGATTGGCAGGCCTTAACGGAGCCATTAACTATCGTGTGATGCGGCATGAACAAGCCGCATCGTATATGGCTGATGGGTATGCCCGCAGTACAGGCGACCCGGGTGTATGTATGATTGTGCCGGGCCCGGGGTTGCTCAATGCAACCGCAGGGTTGGCGACGGCCTACGCTTGTTCTTCGCCCGTTTTGTGCATCACCGGGCATATTGCCTCAAATGCCATCGGCAAAGGCTATGGGTTGTTGCACGAAATCAAAGATCAAAGCGGCATCATGGCTGCTGTTACCAAATGGAATGGTTTTGCCCATAAACCCGAACAAATTCCGGGCTTGGTGCGCGAGGCATTTCGCCAGTTGCGCTCTGGCCGCCCACGCCCCGTCGGCCTCGAAATACCGCCCGATGTGCTGCAAGCCAGCGCCGAAATAGATTTGATCGACCCGCGTGACAATGGGGCCGGGCGCACCCAGCCCGAGGCCAGCGACATCAGCCGCGCCGCCGCCATCTTAAAATCGGCCCAGCGCCCCATTATTTACGCTGGTTACGGTGTGCAAGCCGCCGATGCGACCGATGAACTGGTGCAAGTAGCCGAATTGCTGCAAGCGCCGGTGGTCACCAGTATCAATGGACGCGGCTCGATTTCAGACCGTCATCCCTTGGCGTTAACCTTTACGGCAGGCAAAAACGTATTTGAGACGGCAGATGTGGTGTTGGTGGTGGGCAGCCGCTTTATGAGTGGCGGGGCGATCCCGGTTCATGCCAACCCCGCCGTGAAATATGTTTATTTAAATGTCGAAGAGACCGAATTTACCGCCCCGCGCAAAGTCGATGCCACGATTTTGGCCGATGCCAAACTCGGCCTCGAGGCATTGGCGGCAGAGTTGGCTGATTTGCCCAAACGGGCTTCGCGCAGCGATGAAGTATTGAAGG
>CAZLOF010000606.1:0-3235 GCA_964560745.1 uncultured Thermoflexus sp. | reverse complement strand
CTGCTGACTTGAATCGCTAGCCGGATCGCTATACGACGGGGTATATGGCTCATACACATACGATGCTGCCGGTGGCGCGTAAGCACCGCTGCCGCTGCCACGACCAGATCGCCAGCAGAAATGCTAAACGCATTTGCCACCTCTTGCCAGTAACAAATAAGGTTATAGATGCTGCTTGGCAAGAGGTGGTGTGTTTTGGGGAGGAAGAATACTATTTTAGAGGTTAAACAACCCTTAATCATCCCTCACTTTCGGGAATATTGACTTGCCGCCTCGTATAAATCCTCTGCCTTCGGCTATCCCCCATATGCCATATGCACAAGGCAATATAATTAATTGTGCTGGCCACAAAGCAAAAAACGCCCGAAAAAAATCAAAAGGAGCAAAGCCAAAGCCTCTCTCAATTCGGTAAATTATTAAAGCACAAAAAAAATAGAGGTTAAATAGGAAATACACAATCCAACAAATTCGTCGTGTCATCGTTCTGCTCACCTTCCCCGTAGCTCGAAATAAAAAGAAATACAGACCAGCCACCCCAATTAACCCCACATAGAAATACCCAAACGGCTTGAAGTAAGCCTCAGTAAAATCCACCATTTATTCTCTCCTTCGCTTATAAACAAATTATTTAAAGTTTGCGTATCCCCACTCCTAGCCCTTTCCGAAGGAAGGACTAGGAGCAAGTTGCAATTTGCGCTGTTTATTGAGTTTATCTGTTCGCTAAACCCTTATGGACAATCAAATAAACAATATCGAATGCGCAATGATGCTGAATATACTCTTTCTTCAGTCCTGACGCCAATCACAAAAGCTTCGTTTCCACTGAAAGGGTCACCAAAGGGGATTTGTGCGTCGATTGATTTTGTGCCTATTACATCATGCATCACATCGCCCGCGTATCCATGAATTGCCTCAGGAAGCTCGTTTAAAAGCCGTTCTACGTTTCTGGGACCGAGACTTGAAAAAGGTGACCCGATATTTGCCATCCCAAAAAGGGTCTCTGTCCCTATTGAAGCATGTATAGTCCAACTTTCTGATACTCTGAGATCATTATAGCCATATTGGATATCATTTACAAAGTTAGCCGCAAGTGATACCCAGTCAGCTATTTCAGATACACCTAAACCGATAACCGCAGCTTGAGGGATGACAGGGGAGATTAAGGCAGTCGTGAGCATGGCTCCGGCCCCGACTGCGTCTGCAATATCACCAATACGCCCAAAATCCAAACCATGCACCGGCGGCGTATTTTCATTCATCGCCCGAAGCGCATCCATCGGCGTTTCGGCCTGCAACGATTCTTGGCTAATCGGCGGCAGGTTATTATTCACCTCCACAAAATTAGGCGTGATCGGGTTCTCATTCACCGCGCCCGACCCAACTTCATTTTGAATGTTGTCCGTGACCATTGGCAAGAACACCTGCGACTCAGTTGGTGAATTATTCGTGACGACAGGGAAATAAACATCCGTCGGGTTGCCACTCGCTGGCGGCTCACCCCCGCCAAATTCGGCACTTGCCACCTCACTCGCCGCCGATGCCGACTGCACCGGCAATATCGCATCTACCACCGCACTGACGACATTCGCGGCGGCATCGATGAAGGTATCAAACACACTGCCGGTTGGATTCGGGTCGCCATACCCCTGCTCAACCACCGCCCCCGCCGTGTCTTGCTGCTGACTTAAATCGCTAGCTGGTGGCGACTGCATTGGCAAAAACATACGCTACCCTACACCAATTGTCATCAGTGCAGGGTAGCGTATGTTTTGCTACACTAAATTATTAGGAGAGTTGTTTCTGACTCGTTAACACATTCCGATAGAGGGGCCAATATATTTCTAGATTGGGGCTGCATTTAAATTGATGAAAAGAGTTATTGGATACGATCCCCTACACAAAATCAATAATTGACTCTCTTTATTCTGCTTCTTTTACATTGAAATTGATTTTAAACAAATCTTTATTTATATCAAGACGTCGTACTATTACATGATGAGAGCCTACTGGCAGCAGATTTTTGTCTCTCGGTAACTCGAAATAACTCCAATCATTTTTAGACAAAAAACTCAGATTCCTAGTTTGTCCATTGGGCATTACCCATTGTAAAGCAAACTCTACATTTTTATGTATATCATTCGCCGTTCGCTTTACTCCAAACCAAATAATAACTGGGTCTGTTGGCTTAAAAAATTTAAGTTTTGGCGAAAAATCCATCGCATTGTTATAGGCAAGTTCAGTACCTGCTAGTTTGTTAGTCACGCCCACATTCATAATGCTGCCACGTAGTTCGGGATAGATTTGATGATCAGGAATTCCTGAAATGCTATTTAGGTAACTGCTGATGATCATTGGCCCAACAACAACGGCTAAAACCAGCAAAAAATATAAAACGGATTTTGGGGATATATTATTGCGCATAAGCTTTATATTGTTTTATTGCATGGTTAAGGGCTTTTCTGAGTCAGTTCACAACCAGTAAAGATAGTGCATTTTCCAATCAATACAGTATCATTCATGGGTGTTCCCGATAAACTTGGAGGGCTATGCACTACTCCTGCATTGGCTCCAGCGCCAAAACCTAAGTAATCAAGGGATGTTCCTAAAGTGGTTACTGTTCGATTGGTCAAATTATCAATAAGTGGCGCATATGTGCCATCTTCATTTGGCGACATAGATTTTGCATAACTAATATCGCCAGCTAAACGGTCACCACCTGCAATTGCCCCAATAATAGATGTAACCTCGGATTGTCCAGTAAATGCATCTAATTTAGATGCTCCAAACCCTAACCATGAACCATTTAACCCCCCGACACCACCCCCAAATTGACCACCTGCGCCACCTCCGGCGCTTGCCGCCCCGCTGGCTAATAGCCCCAACTCCCCGCTTCTCCAATTAAATGCCACTGAGATATTTGCACTAAGTGATCCGGCTGGTCCAACTGGGCCAATGACTGGGGCGGCACCACTTACACCCCCACTGCCCAACTGAATTGCGATTGTTGTCGGGGCAGATGCTTTCAATGAATCATCGACCGATTTCACTATTTGCCCGCTAAATGTGCTGGCATCATAAGAAATGTCAACCCCGCCAATTCTAAAATTCTCTATAAGGGGTGAATCACTTGTCACAGTATCATTTTGCACATTTGTTGTGCCTGTCTCATTCATAACATTTGGCAAGAACACCTGCGACTCAGTTGGTGAATTATTCGTGACGACAGGGAAATAAA
>CAZLOF010000605.1:0-3249 GCA_964560745.1 uncultured Thermoflexus sp. | reverse complement strand
GTCCCATAGTGCGTGATTGTCTTGGGTGGTTTGGCTCAAAAATGCGTCTAGGTCGGGGTGAGTTGGGCGGGTGGGGGTCAGTGTCACTTCAAAGGGCAAACCGCGCTTGTCTACAATTTGGGCAAAGAAGATGCGTATCGCGTCGGTTGTGCCAATGCCTAGGTTATTAAGAATTTGCTCGGCCTGTGCTTTTAGGTCGCGGTCAATTCGGGCGTTAATCATCACGGTAGACATGACAACAATTATAGCCGCTCGTAAAGCGGATGATTTACAAACCGATAGGGATACACTCATCTGGCCCGACTGCCTGTATCCCTAATTTGGGCGGCGGCCCGCGCAACCCTGCGCACCTTCTTACAGTCCACCCGTTGCACCATGCGCCAAACGGTCATGCTGGTAAATTCTGCATTTTGCCGGGTTCGATACCCGTCTTTGTTTAGCTGGGCGGCGATTTCGGCAAATGACTTGCCTTGCTTTTCCATCATACAGACATAGCCCATCACTTTGCTGTATGCCTCAACTGCTTTGGCTGAATTTGCGGCGTTGCTTTTCTTTACAGCGGCGGCGGTTAAGTTTTCGGGCTTGCCCAATTTGACCCCACGCGCTTTGGCGGCTCCTAATGCGGCCTTGGTTCGGGCGCTAATCATCTTGGCTTCTTGTTCTGCTACTGCTGCCAACACATGTAAGGTTAATGGCGTAACCGCTGGATTGTCAACTGCAACAAACTTAATACCCGACTCCATAAGACCTGATATAAAAGCAACATTTCGGGCCAGCCTGTCGAGCTTGGCAATAAGCAATATTGCACCTGTGCGTTTACATGCCTCAAGTGCTTTAAAAATCGCGGTGCGCTGCCGTTTATTCGTGCCTGTTTCAACCTCGGTAAACGTATCACTAATCACTAACCCGTTGGTGCTTGCGTAGGCTTCTACGCTTGTTTTTTGGGCTTCTAGCCCTAAGCCTGAAGTGCCTTGTTTTACTGTGCTAACGCGGTAGTAAGCAATTGAATTTGTCATAATTTCTATATCACCAATTGAACGTTTGCGTGTAATTGGTGATATAAGAAGAACATATGTTTTGCCCGCTCTACGGTTTATTTTTCAGGGGTTGGGGGCTATTTTTATTGCTGCTTTTTTTCATTCTTACTTCGATGCGCACCGGCTTCAATTAGATTGATATACTCAATTAAACTAACAAATTGTTGATTATTTGGTAGCGTTTGGGTATTTTCATTTGATAAAGTAATAGATGCCGCTAATAAAGGGTCATAATTTCGGATCTAGTTTTTTATTTCAGAGAATGGAGAATCGTTAGATTAAAAATTGGTTATGTCGCGTCTGTGTGGCAATTAAGCCCCGCGCAAAGCTTGGTCGAGGTCGGCAATCAGGTCATCCACATCCTCGATGCCCGCCGAATAGCGAATCAGCCCTTCGGGGATGCCCATCGCGGCCCGCTCTTCTGCGCTGCATTCGACATGGCTGGTGGTAGCGGGTGGGCCGCCCACCGTCTCGACCGCGCCCAAATTGGCGGCGCGATGCATCAGGTGAAGGCGCGGCAAGACCTGCTTGACGGCCTCGAAGCCGCCCTTGAGCGCAAAACTGAGCACGCCACCAAACCCGCGCATTTGCTCTGCCGCGATGTCGTGCTGGGGGTGTGACTCAAGCCCGGGGTAATTGACCGCCGCCACCTGTGGGTGTTTTTCGAGCCAACGAGCGATGTGCAAGGCGTTCTCGTTTTGCTGGCGAATACGCAAATGCAACGTTTTCATGCCACGCAACAGCAAATAGGCGCTCATCGGGTCGAGCGTGGCCCCATTGATTTCGCGAAAATGAAAAACCTGCTGCACCAAATCACGCCTGCCACACAACACCCCACCCATCGCATCGGCATGACCGCCCAAAAATTTGGTGGCGCTGTGAATAACCAAATCGGCCCCCAAGGCCAGCGGGTTTTGGTTAATAGGCGTGGCGAAGGTGTTATCGACCGCCACCACCGCGCCATGCCGATGCGCCACCGCCGCCAATTGCGCGATGGGTTGCACCTTCAGCGTCGGGTTGGTCGGCGTTTCGAGATAAAGCAAATCGCAGCCTTTGGCAACCTCGCGCTCAATTTCGGCCACATCGGTGGTATCGCACAGCGCTACTTCGATGCCCCAACGCGGCAAAAAGTGCAAAAACAGCAGGTTTGTGCCGCCATAGGTGTCTTTGGCGCTCACCACGCGCTGGCCCGGTTTGAGCAAAGCAAAAAACATATTGCTGATGGCGGCCATGCCGGTGGCAAAACTGGTCACGCTTTCAGCGTTCTCTAACGCGCCGATCTTTTGCTCGAAGGCGGCGACGGTCGGGTTGGTGTTGCGGGCGTAAATGTAGCCCGGCTTCTCGCCCAGCGCCACCTCGCGCCACGTGTCTACATCGGCGTAGCCATGCGCCACGCCCAACGAAATCGGCACGGTGGTGGCTCCGGTCAGCAGCAAATCTTGCTCGCCTGCCCACACTGCTTTGGTCGCCATCGAAGTTGTGTTTGTCATGAGGGGTAATTTACCATAGAGGGGCAGGATGTTCAAATAACGTGACCCACTAAAAACGGAGTCGGAGATAATAGAAAAAAGAGGTGAAAAGCCCACAAAACGGCGCGAGAATAAGCGCATTATGGAACGAAAACGGATTACCATTAGCAGCCTATTGCTCAGGCGGGCCATCACCTTGGGGACATTTGGCCCATGATCTACGCACCGCTTTGGGTTTTGCATTAATTGCCCGTTATAAGCCAATTAGGTGCCGATGCGGCGAGGTAGATTAGATAATCACGAATATCGAATGCCCCAAGTTCGCTGGCGTGAAACTTGTCATGACACAGAGTACACGAGGTTATAACAAATCATATTTAGCAAACATTTTATAGCATACTCTATTTTACTTGATATATAATACTTATGTTAGGTGCGTGATGGTTTTTTGTGGTCGGTAAAGATTACGCTTAAGCGATCTATAACAACGATGCTAACCACCCGAAAAGAAAGTGGTTTCGTTCGGAAACGCGATGTTAAAGGTAGTTGACATCTGCTTTTCTTTCGATAACCAGAATAAGAAAATCAAAGGAGTAACGAATGGCTGACCCCAAAATGAGATTTTTAATTGTTGACGATTTCTCAACAATGCGCCGCATTATCCGAAACCTGTTGAAGGAATTAGGATATAACAATGTTGATGAAGCTGAGGACGGCGTCATGGCACTTGCCAAGCTAAGAAA
>CAZLOF010000604.1:0-3258 GCA_964560745.1 uncultured Thermoflexus sp. | reverse complement strand
TAAACGCGCCAGTGGCAAAAATTTAAGCGCCAAACCCTATGGGGCCTACCTCAAGGCCAAATTTGGGGCTATTTACGAGTTATAGTTGTCTAGGTAAATTTTCCATCGCCACGATATATTGATATATTTTTTGTCGGTTTCACTATTCATCCTCAAGCATAGCTTGAGGATGAATAGTGAAACCAGCATTACTTCTTTAACCACACATATTGCCAACCATCGCGCTCATCGAGCACAGGGAAGACCCCGCCCAACTTCTTTGATGCGGTGTCAACGGCTTCATCGTCAAATAACACGATACTGGGCAAATCTTTCACCACAATTTCTTGCATTTGCTTATACAGCTTGGCACGTTCGTCACGGTTTGGGGTGGCGGCGGCCTTGTTCATCAAATCATCGACGGTGGCGTTTGAGTAGCCGGTAGCGTTGGTGAATTGATTTTTGGTGTTATTGGTCTGATACAAACGATGATAACCAATCGCCGGGTCGCCGCTGCTGACAAAGGATTGCATCGTGATATCAAATTCACGGTCGGCAAACACCTTTTGCACCATCACCGTGCGTTCCATCGGCAAAAGCTCAACATCAAACCCAATTTCTTTTAGGTTTTCGCGAATAATTTGCCCGCCCGCAATCATTTGGGGGCGCGATGAATCATAAGCGAGGCGCAATTTGCCGGGGGTGACACCCGCCGTTGTCAATAATGCTTTGGCTTTGTTAATGTCGCGCGGGTAAAGTTTGTCATAATCAGCGTTTTCAGTCAACAGCCACTTAAAGCCATCGCCAAATGGGTAACGACCGGGGCGACCAATGCCGCCAGCGGCCTGCTGCACCATGCGATTGCGGTCAATGGCAAAGGCCAGTGCTTGGCGTGCTTCAGCCGTTTTAAAGGCGGGCGATTGCGTATTGATCATAATGAAATAGATGGCAGGGATAACGCTACCGCGACGCTGCACCAATTTCTCATTTTTTGCCAAACGTGGCACGTCGGTCTTGGGGGTATAAAAATCGCCGATAAAATCGGCTTCGCCCAATTCGAGCGCCACTGCGCGGTTTTGCGCTTCAGGGATCATTTGAAATTTAATGCCATCGAGATAAGGCAGGTCTTTTTCAAAATAAGCGGGGTTGCGCACCAGTGTGATGCTTTGACCACGATTCCATTCGCCAAATTTAAACGGGCCGCTGCCAATGGGCTTGGCATTAACCTCATTCTTTAACACATCTTTGCCTTCATACAAGTGCTTGGGCAAAATGGGGGCCTCGAACACCGTTTGTTGAATGAGGAATGGCGCGTAGGCATCTTTGAGTTTAAAAATCACGGTCGTAGCATCGGGCGTTTCAATCGCTTCAATCCGTTGCTTGACAAGATTTTGGGTGCGGGGGTGATATTTGCCCAATACCTCTTCGTAGGTAAATTTCACATCGGCGCTGGTCAAGGGTTTGCCATCGTGAAAAGTAACGCCGCTGCGCAATTTGAACGTATACATTTTGCCATCGGGCGATACATCCCATTTTTCGGCCAATTGGGGTTGTGGTGCATAATCTTTATCGAGATAAACCAACGCGCTAAATATTTTGGCAGCCACCTGCCCAGCCACTGCTTCGGTGGTGATGCCACCATTTAGGGTGGTGGGGTCGGTGTCGATGACAATGATGGCCGTGCCGCCCTTTTGCGGTTGATCAGCCGCTTGGGCCGCTGGTTTGGCAGCGTTGTTGGCGCTTGGGGCGGCGCTTGGCGCGGTGGCTTGGGCACATGCCGTTAATAGCATGGCCGCCATAAAGGTGGTGATACTTTTATTTCTCATATTAACTCCAAATCTTAGTGAAAGAAAGATTGTTCTCTCCTAATCCCTCTGAACGAATCGTGTTGGGGGGGATCAGCATATTCATTCAGAGGGATTAACAGAGAACAGTCGCGTCTCTATATTTAAGGGTAAGGCTTACAACTGTGG
Organism: uncultured Thermoflexus sp.; assembly: GCA_964560745.1. Taxonomy (GTDB): domain Bacteria; phylum Chloroflexota; class Anaerolineae; order J036; family Brachytrichaceae; genus AQU-03. The sequence continues at coordinate 1,306 of CAZLOF010000604.1, read as the reverse complement.
CGCACAATCAACTCTGGTTTAAGCAATACATGTTGGGCGGGTTGTGATGGTTGTGCAATGAGTGACACTAGCATTTCGGCGGCCTTGTGCCCCATTTCGGTGCTGGGTTGCGCCACCACCGTTAATGGTGGGTCTAAGAATGGGGCCATTGGAAAGTCACTAAACGCGACTAGCGAAAGATCATCGGGCACACGCCGCCCCACTTGGCGAATGGCCTGCAATACGCCCGGCAACATGGTGTGATAAATCACAATCAGGGCGCTGATATCTGGCATCGCGGTTAAAAATTCGCTAGTTGCTTGCACCGTCGCTTCATGCAAAGTATTGGCATTTTTAGGAGTAAGTTGCTCCTCTTCAGTCACTTCATGCCGATTTACCGCCACAGCCCGCACCAAAAGTGGGTCAAATTCAAGCCCCCTGGCCTGTAGCGCCTCGCGGTAGCCGCCCAAACGGCGCTGCTGGGTGCTCAATTGCATATCACCCGTAATTACGCCAATGCGCCGATGCCCCAACCCCGCCAAATAATCGGTTGCCAAAAATGTCGCGTGTTGCAAATCCATTTGCACAAAACCGGTGCGGGTGAGCTGCCCTTCAATGCCGGTTAGGCTGCGGTTAATAAATACAATTGGGTAATTTTGCTGCACCAACTGCCGCATTTCTGTCGTCGTATCGTTAATGGCATTCGTAATCATGCCATCTAACATGCCACTCTGCACCAGCCGTAAATAATCAGTTTCGATTTGTTGGTTGAATTGGGTGTTGCACATCAACAAAAAATAGCCTTTTTCGCGCAGCGTCATTTGAATGGCTTCAGTCATATCAACAAAGGCTGGGCTGTGCAGGGTTTGCAGCACCAAACCCACCGTGCGGGTGCGCCCAGTGGCTAAGTTGCGGGCAGCCTGATTGGGCAAATAGCCTAAATCACGCATCGCCGCCTCAATACGCGCCCGCACATCAGCCTGCACATAGCCATTATTGTTAATGGTGCGGCTGACGGTCGCAATCGATACGCCAGTTTGGGCTGCAATTTGCCTAACTGTAATTTTGGTCATGTGTAACCGTTACCATATGTAACCGTTTACACATTTTAACATAAATAAAATGTGAATTAATGCTGGCTTCATCGAAAACCTTGCGTAGAGCAGGTTCTGAGTTGATAAAAGGTTAGGCTGATTTTAGGAATTTGCTCTATGCAAACCCCGGGAAAAAGTCTTTGCGAATGTGGCTGCGTTGCACTCCCATTGCGATTAAGGTGGCTTCAAAGGCCAACACCATTGCATTGGGGCCAGACAAATAAAACAGACTA
>CAZLOF010000603.1:0-3264 GCA_964560745.1 uncultured Thermoflexus sp. | reverse complement strand
GAATGGGAGGCGCTCACCAACGGTTTGCCGCAAAACGATTGTTATGTAAATGTATTGCGTGATGCGATGGCCGTAGACGCACTCGACTCATGTGGCATCTATTTTGGCACCACCGGTGGGCAAGTTTATGCCTCAGCCAATTCTGGCGACACGTGGCAAGCCATCGTGCGCGACCTCCCGGCTGTGGTCTCGGTCGAAGTGCAAACCCTGCCATGATTCGAGTGATATTGCCACAGCATTTGCGCACCCTCGCCGGTGTAGGCCGCGAGCTAACGTTGGTGGTTAATGGCACAGTGACTCAGCAGTCCGTGCTCGATGCGCTCGAACGCCAATACCCGATGTTGCGCGGCACCATTCGAGATCGCCACACCCAACAACGACGGCCATTCATTCGCTTCTTTGTGTGTGGCGAAGATTGGTCACACGAGCCAGCCGATGCCCCATTACCCGCCGCCGTTGTGGCAGGCAATGAGCCTTTTATGGTGATTGGGGCAATGGCGGGTGGGTAATGGCCAACCGCAAATCTCGGAGGTCTAAGCGCGATTTGCGGTTTCAAGCGCAAATCGCGCTTAGACCTCCAAGATTTTTGTTGCGTCAAAGAATCGCCTTCACATCTTCGGCCCCGTGCGGCTCGGTGTGAATGGAAACGCGGCCTAATTTTGGCAATTTGGCACGTAAATCATGCTCAAATTTTTCGGCAATGGCGTGCGCCGTCGCCAAAGGCATATCGGGGCTAAGTTCAAAATCGAATGCCAAATTAAGCACATTACCCACTTGATCGAGCACCAAATTATGAATACGCCGCACATCGCGGTTGACGTGTGCCAAATGCTTCACCTCACGCAACAAGTGATCTTTATCATGCACATGCGCTGCCATCATCGCGGCACTGACTGGTTGAATGGGTTCAATATGAATCGAAACATGCGCCAATGCAAACTCGTGCCGCAACATCACCTCTAAGTCATGTGCCAGCCTATGCGCCGATTGCAAATTTAGCTCAGGGCTAACCTCTAAATCGAGTTGAGCAAAAGCCACATCACCAATTGTATATACATTGACGTTATGGACGGCCTTGCCAGTGCGCAACGAAGCCGTGCGAATCCGATCAACAAGGGTTTCATTCATCGCCGCCACCGGCTCAACATGCACCAGCACATCGGCCTCAGGCACAATTTCGTGAGCGCGATGCTCAATCAGGGTCGCCACATCGTGCGAGGCCTCTAGTGACAGGGTGCGCGGCACCGCCACGGTCAAATCGATAAAAGCACGGTTGCCCACCTCGCGCACCCGCACATTGCCCAACCCCGCCACATTGGGGGTTGATGTGACCATATGCGCAATTTTCTCGGTTAGCTCAAGCGGCGCATGGTCAAGCAACACATCAACCGCGCGTTTGCCCAAATGTGCTGCAAAAATTAAGGCGATGAGCGAGACCAACATCGCACCGAGCGGGTCAGCCAATTGTGCAATGGGGCTGCTCACTGGTCTGCCATTTGCCTCACCCAACATACCGCTGCCTAACCCCGCTACCAACAACGCCACCATCGTCACCCCAGACGATATCAAATCCATGCGAAAATTAAGCGCCTCGGCGGCAAGGGCTTGGCTGCGATGCTGCCGCGCCGCCCGTGTAAACCACCATTGCCGAAAAATATTGACCCCAATGCTTAAGCTCACTGCTGCCAATGGCAAAATGGCATTGTCGAGGGGTTCGGGGGCTGCTAGCCGCCCAACCGCCCGATAAATAACCCCGATATAGGTTGCGCCCAAAAAACCAACTGTCACCAATGCGCCCAAACTTTCGATTTTGCCATGCCCATACGGGTGATTGTCATCGGCGGGTTTGTCGCTTAGACGCACTGCCAACATGGCGATAAGTGAGGTAAAAATATCACTGGCATTATTGATAGCTTCGGCAGTGATACTGATAGAACCACTGGTGATGGCTGCGATGACCTTGAATACCACTAATACCAGTGTGATCAACAACGAAACTTGGGTGAGGCGATGTTTATCTGTCAAAAAATATCTAACTAAACCGTAAATGCGGGACATCAACGGCGAAAGCCCTCCTTTTGATAAGGCACGGCATGTGTAATATTGAAACAATAACGATCGTCGATGTAAATAATGGATCGATAGTGAATAAGGCCAAGAAAAAGCCCGCTGCGGTGATGCCCCGCGAGCTGAATTATAACGTATGAGATTCTTCGTATAATTCAGCCATGCTTCGAAATATACGCGGGCTTTGGCGCACCATTTGCATCGCCGTTACGCTCATCGGGTTCTATTTGTCGTGGGTCGTTGTCCGCACCTTGGTTAAAAATAATACCAAGCGTATGCAATTTCGCGCACGCATGTTGCGCACAGCCGGGCACACCTTTGCCAATATTTTGGGCATAACGGTGCAGCATGAAGGGCCGCCCCCGCCCAGCCCGTGTTTTTGGATCTGCAACCACGTTAGCTCGCTCGATGCCGTGATGTTATTGCTGACAGTAGAAAACCCGATCGTGGTGGCCCGTCACGATGTCGAAAGCTGGCCTGTCATCGGCACCATTTCGAGCGGGGTCGATACGATCTTTGTCGACCGTTCACGCTTCGACTCGATGCCGATTGTGGCTGACAAAATGGCGCAGGCCATGCAAAAAGGCTATTCAGTCGTTATGTTCCCAGAGGCAACCACTGGCAAGGGCGATGTGTTGTTACCCTTTAAGCCACCATTATTCGAGCCAGCCATTCGGCTGGGCGTGCCGGTGTATTATGCCTGTTGTTATTATGAAACCGCCGACGGCGAAGCCCCGGCCACCGATATCATCACTTGGTGGCGCGACACCACCTTTGCCAGCCATGCCTGGGATTTTTTGCGCACCCCGCGTATTTATTTGCGGGTGCGTTATGGCACAAGCCCCATTCAAGCCGAAAACCGTAAGGTATTGGCCCGCCAATTGCAAGAGGCGGTGCAAGGGCTATTTGAGCCGATAAAATAGCCTTATTAGCAACTACAAACAAGTTTTCGCCGATTTCACTAACCCGCCCCTGCCGATGGTAGGGGCGGGTTAGTGAAATCGGCAAGGTTATACCATATGCCCCAAAATAAGCGAATGGGCAATATGGGCCTTATCGGCACCACGAAATTCAAAGTCGTAGTCGCCATGACTGGTGCAAATGGCCAGTGTGCTGCTGGCAAAAAAACCGCGCCCAGTCAGCAAGCCGCTTTCATCTTGGGTGGCAATGCTGTGAATACGCGAATAAGGGATAGAC
>CAZLOF010000602.1:0-3266 GCA_964560745.1 uncultured Thermoflexus sp. | reverse complement strand
CTGTATAATCCTTTGACGTATGGAATGGCAACCCGCTATTGAGGCTTTTATTGTTGAGGTTAAATCGCGTGAAACATCGTCGATGAATACATTGCAGGCTTATAAAAATGATTTAGTGCAATTGGCCGATCATTTAGGGCAAATTGTCAGTGGCGGGGGGGCGTGGGCTGCTGTGACAATCGAAAACCTTGAATCGTATATTGGACAAATGAAGGCCAAAGGCTATTCAAGTGCAACTATTGCCCGAAAACTAGCCGCAGTTAAAACCTTTTTTCGCTGGTTGATGGATAGCGGTTATACCCAAACAAACCCAGCCCAGCGTTTATCAGCCCCAAAATTAACCAAGCAGACCCCTCATGTGTTAACGCAAACCGAAGTAGCTCATTTGATCGCTTCGGCTGGTGCGGCTGGTCAGCCACGCGCTTTGCGTGATCAGGCCTTATTGTCGGTTTTATATAGCACGGGGATGCGTGTCTCTGAAGTTATTCGGCTTAAGTTGAGCGAATTAGACTTGGAGAATAAGCGGGTATTTTGTCGTGGGCGTGGTAAATTGCAGCGCCATGTGCCATTAACTGCCCAAACAGTGGAGCATATTGCCAATTATTTGGCGAATGGGCGTAATGAATTAATTGGCAGCAAACCTTCAGATAGCGTTTTCCTTAACCCGATGGGCGTAGGGCTAACCCGTCAAGCGGTATGGATGATGATTAAACATCACGCCCAAACTGCAAAAATTACGAGTGTGGTTACGCCACACACCCTGCGTCATTCACGCGCATCGCATATGGTGAATGGTGGCGAAGACCCACGCCGTGTGCGCGATTGGTTGGGGCACGCCAATCTATCGACAACCCAATCGTATATTTCGAAGGCAGCAGTCAGTAATCAGTAGTCAGATTGAGTTTGCGCAAGAATGTAATATTCATTGTTAAGCCTCAAATACTGACTACTGACTACTGATTACTGATTACTCCCTACCAATTACTTATGACCCCACTTATCATTGATGCCCATCTCGACCTTGCTTATAACGCCCAAAATTTTAAACGCGATTATCGACATGGTGTGACGACCACGCGCAAACTCGAAGAAGGCCAGATGCCTGAAAAGGTGAATGGTGAATGCACGGTTGGCTACCCCGACATGATGCGTGGGCATGTTGGCTTGGCATTTGGCACCATTTTTGTTGAGCCAGCCAAGAGTGGCATGGCTGCTTCAGACAAAGGTTATACCACCACCTATCGTGATGCTGCCGAGGCCCATGCCCAAGGCATGGCACAACTCGATTATTATTATCGTTTGGCCGATCAAGAGCCACGTATTCGGTTGGTGACGACCCGCAAAGATTTAGAAGAAGTGGTGGCGCAATGGCATCCCAATCCAACCGCCGTCAAACCCATTCGCCGCCAAATTGGCCTTGTGCCGCTGATGGAAGGAGCCGACCCGATTCGTGAACCCAAAGAGCTTGAGCGTTGGGTTGAGCGTGGTATTCGGATTGTAGGGTTAGCGTGGAGTGAAACCCGTTATTCGGGCGGCACACGTGCGCCGGGCGGGCTAACAAAAATTGGGTTTGAATTGTTAGACATGATGGCGCAATATGGCACGATTCTCGACCTGAGCCACATGGCCGAAAAAGCCGTTTTTCAAGCGCTTGAGCATTTTGAAGGCAAGCATATTATCGCTAGTCACAGCAACCCCCAAAAAATTACCCCGACTGATCGACATTTGCCCGACCGCGCTATCGAAATTTTGGCTGAACGTGGCGGTGTGATGGGCGTGGTGTTGTTTAATGCTTTTCTGAAATATGATTGGAATCGCGGCAAAAAACACGAAGTTACCCTCGATCACGTTTTGCGTTGTGTGGATCATGTTTGCCAACTGACCGGCAACGCCAATCATGTTGGCATTGGTAGCGATTTTGACGGCGGGTTTGGTCGCACGGCGATTCCGAATGAATTAGATAGCATTCGTGATTTGCACAAAATTGGCGATATGCTCAGCCAACATGGCTATAGCGCCTTTGATATTGAGAATATTATGGGTGGCAATTGGTTGCGGGTGCTGCGCGGTGCCCTAAAATAAAGTCATGCAAAAATCCATCATCGTGACCGGCGGCGGGTCGGGTATTGGCAAAAGTGTGAGCGAGGCTTTGGCGAGTGAAGGCTATGGGGTGTTGGTGGCCGATTTGCGGCTGGATGCTGCCCAACAAACAGCGCAAGCGCTGGCGGCGCAAGGCCATTTGGCTACCGCGTGTGCCGTTGATATTGCTAGCCAAAGCGATTGTGTGGCAATGGCACAGGCCGCTGTCGTTGCTTTTGGGCGGGTCGATGGCTTGGTCAATTGTGCTGGCATCAGCAAACCGGTTGACTCATTAGCTTGCAGCGCCGACGATTGGCAACGCATGATCGACATTCAACTGAATGGCGCATTTTTTGCGGCGCAGGCGGTTGGGCAACAATTGGTGGCGCAAGGCACGGGCGGGGCATTGGTGTTTATTTCATCGACCAATGCCGAGGCTGCTTTTCCGCGCCGTGCCTCATATTGCGCGGCCAAGGCTGGGGTTGCCATGCTGACCAAGGTGCTGGCAATTGAATGGGCGCAGCATCAAATTCGCGTCAATGCTGTTGGCCCAGCTTATGTCGAGACTGAAATGACCTTGCGCAACATCGCCGCCGGTAATGTCAGCCGTGAGGCCATCGAGAAGCGTATCCCGCTGGGGCGCTTGTGCAAACCGGGCGATGTGGCCGATGCGGTCTCGTTTTTGCTGTCAGACAAATCGAGTTTCATCACCGGCCAATCGTTGTATGTTGATGGGGGGTGGTTGGCGTATGGGTATTTTTAGGATGAAACAAGCCACATCATCTGATAGGGCTTTATAACAAGCGATTGTGTCAAATCGACCAAATCACCGCTGATGATATCGCGGGCGAAGCTGGGCAAGGTGTGCCCATGCAGCCACATGGTTGGCGTGTGTTCGCTAAAGTTGGCGACGACTAAGACTTTGGCATTTTCGTGTTTGCGTTCAAACGCCAACACGTGGTCGCTGTTGGTATAAACCAAATGGCGTTGATTGCCGCTAAATGCGGGGGTGTTTTTGCGAAGTTGGACGAGATGGCTTAAGGCTTGATAAATAGCTCCCGCCGATGTGCCGATGTCGCTGCGTTGGCTATAAGCCTGGATGTCGGCCTTGGGGCGATGCACCCAGCGGCTATCGTGCTTTTTGTGCGGGTCTGTGGCAAAGCCATAATCGTTGAGCGTGCCAACTT
>CAZLOF010000601.1:1714-3269 GCA_964560745.1 uncultured Thermoflexus sp. | reverse complement strand
AGCTGACCAACTCGCGCAGAATCTGCTTATATAGCTCATCCACTTCATCATCTTCGGCCTGCACCGCTCGCGCCAAGTTAGCATCTTCTTTAACATAGGCATCAAGGGCGCGATGTGTCATGCCACACACGATCACCTGCATACGTGGAATGTCGATCAAGGGCTTGAGCAGCGGTTCATCAATGCTACGAATGACGATTTTGGCGATGCCATTGGCATAGTCGGCCATACGCTCAAGCTCAACCGCCATGTGGGTGGCGGCGATGATTTTGCGCAAGTCACTGGCCAAGGGTTGCTGGGTGGCAATGGTGCGGATGCCAGCCTCCTCAACCTCTAACCGCAACTCATCGACTACTTTTTCTTCGGCGCGCACTTCACGGGCAAGCTCAATCTTGCGCTCTTTGAGCGCTCGCACGGCTTTTTCGGTCATCGATTCAACCATGCTGCCCATACGCAAAATATTATCTTGCAACGATGCTAAATCTTGATCTAGGATTGGTCGTTTTGCTGGAATCATTTTAAATTTTTGGCGATTTCACCATCCCGCTTCAAGCTAGGCTTGAAGCGGGATAGTGAAATCGGCAGTTCCCAAGTTTTACCCTTGTTTGGTATATTTAGCCGAATCGGCCCGAAACATAGTCTTCGGTGCGTTTGTCACGCGGGTTGGTAAAAATTTGCTGAGTCTGATCAAATTCGATCATCTCACCAGCGCGATCAGGGCGCATCATCATCATCACGGTGTAATCGCTGGCGCGGGCCGCCTGTTGCATATTATGCGTCACAATCATGATGGTATAACGCTCTTTGAGCGTCTGCATCAATTCTTCAATTTTAATTGTAGCAATGGGGTCAAGGGCGCTGCATGGCTCATCCATCAGCAACACATCGGGCTGTACTGCAATGGCGCGGGCGATGCACAACCGTTGTTGTTGCCCGCCCGACAAGGCCGTGCCTGATTCCTTTAGCTTATCCTTCACCTCATCCCACAACGCTGCCCCGCGCAAACTCTGTTCTACAATCGTATCAAGTTCGGGTTTGGGAATGCGTGGATTGCCCAGCCGCACACCATAAGCTACATTATCGTAAATGGATTTTGGAAAGGGATTGGGGCGTTGAAAAACCATCCCCACCCGCCGCCGCACGGCAACGGCATCGACATCGGTTGCATAAATATTTTCTCCATCCAGCAAAATTTTGCCTTCGACCCGTGCCGATTGCACCAAGTCATTCATGCGGTTAAATGCCCGCAACAAGGTGCTTTTGCCGCAGCCGCTTGGGCCAATGATGGCGGTAATTTGGCGCTCATGCACCGGCAAGGTCACATCGGCAACAGCGCGAAATGCGCCATAAAAAATACTGGCATTCTCTGCCAACATTTTCTGAGCCTTGGGGCCAGCATTTACGGTTTTTGATTGAGAGTTGATTGATAGCATGTTTTTTATGATGGGCTTTGGGCTGTGAGCCTTGAGCCTTGAGCCTTGAGCCGTGAGCCGTGAGCCGTGAGCCTTGAGCTTTGAGCCTTGAGCTTTGAGCCTTGAGCTTTGAGCCTTGAGCT
>CAZLOF010000601.1:0-1614 GCA_964560745.1 uncultured Thermoflexus sp. | reverse complement strand
TGAGCCTTGAGCTTTGAGCCTTGAGCTTTGAGCCTTGAGCTTTGAGCCTTGAGCTAGAACTCTTTATGACTCATGAGTCATGACTCATGGCCACGGCTCACGGCTCACGGCTCATGGCCACGGCTCATGGCTCATGGCTCAAGGCTCATGGCTCACGGCTCCTAGTTTGTGTTTCTCATTTTGTTGCGCAACAAAATGGCGATCATATTGAGCGAGAGCAAAATGATGAGCAGCACCAAAATGGCAGCGGCAGCAATATTACGAAATTGTTCATCGGGTTGCGATGTCCAGTTATAAATTTGAATCGGCAAAGTAGTAAATTTTGAGAATGGGCCAGTTGGGTCGCTCACGATAAAGGTAGACGCACCAACCACCACCATTGGGGCGGTTTCGCCCATTGCGCGGCTCATTGCCAAAATGGTTCCTGTCAAAATACCCGGCAAGGCCGCGGGCAAGACATGATCACGGATCGTCTCCCATTGGGTCGCCCCCAACCCATAGCTGGCCTGCCGCAACGAATTTGGCACGGCGCGAATGGCTTCTTGGGCATTGATAATGATGATGGGCAACACCAACAAGGCCATCGTTAGCCCCGCCGATAAAATAGTGCGGCCATTGTTACCGGCAATGCCAAAAACCGCGCCACTGGTGAATGACTCGAGCGCCCTCACAAATACAAACAAGCCCAACATGCCGTAAATAATCGACGGCACCCCCGCCAAATTGGTGATATTGGTTTGAATCAAATCATTAAGGCGGTTTTTCTTGGCATATTCTTCCAAATAGATGGCCGCCCCGACCCCAATCGGCAAAGCCACAAGCATCGTCATGACAATCACCGCCAATGAGCCAAGAATGGCGGTGCGAATACCCGAAAGCTCGGCCACTGACCCCATTGTTTGGGTAAAAAAGCGAGCATTGACCCATGAGCGAAATTCAGTACGAGCTTCAGGCGTGCCCGCTTTACGGGCATTATTTAATTTAGCCAGTTCAGCATTAATACTCGCACGGTCAAACAACGTTTGCCACAAGGTAAAACTATCAATCGTCTCTTCCTTAATCAAACGTTCATTAATCACCGCCAAAATTTCGGTTTTGTTACGCTCGGCAAAAGGTTTCTCCGAATCCAGGCGACGATACGCACCGCGAGTTAGCCCGTCGTAGTCATCGCTATCGGCGATGCGCTTTACCAGCGCGTCTAATTCGTCACGGCTGAGTTGCTCTAACGGCGTTGGCGATAGTACTGACGGCTCGATCTCGCGCCGCACAATCACATTGCCAAAACTGCGATTGAGCACATTCAACAACAAGGCCACCAGCGCAATCAGGGCAAAGGTAGTGGAGGCAAACATGATCGCTTGCCCAATTTTGGCATTGCGTTTGCGAGAAATAATGTTGCTTTGCATTTTTAGAAATTAGGGAAGAAGGATTGGGGATTGGGGATTAAAGATTGAATCAAGGCTCACGAGTCACAATTCCAAAATTATGACTTGTGACTTGTGACTTATGATTCCTTAATTCCTAATCCCCAATACCTATTCCCTACACATACACTTCACGATAATTATTTACAAAATAACGGCTCAGAAAATTTTGGGCTAAGGTCATTAAAAA
>CAZLOF010000600.1:3064-3272 GCA_964560745.1 uncultured Thermoflexus sp. | reverse complement strand
CTATGGATGTTGTATCAGAATTAATGCGATCGGTTTGCCTAACCCCTGCCCATTTGGCCCAATGCACCGTGCTTAAACCTTGGGGCATGGGGTTTCCGGCCATGCGTTGGGCGGCCTTTCACTTGGTTGCGCGTGGCACATGTTGGTTGCGGTCAAGCCAATTGCCGGCCCCGCTGTCTCTCGAAGCAGGCGATTTAGTGCTAGCGAC
>CAZLOF010000600.1:0-3054 GCA_964560745.1 uncultured Thermoflexus sp. | reverse complement strand
CTATGACTTGGTGTCTGACCCAAATGCCGCGGCCAAACCCATTCAAGAGACGCTTGCGAGCGCCATCCGTGGGCCACTGGCGGCGATAGATGCAGGCAATACCACCTCATTCATTTGTGGCATTTACCGTTTTGCGGTCGAACCCATTCACCCATTTTTTGCCGAACTACCAGCGTTCATTCATGTGCCCGCCCACCAAATTGCCGCCCATGAACCCATGTATGCCGCCCAACGGCTACTGTCGGCAGAATTGGACTATGCCAGCACCGAACCCGGCAAATCCATCCTCACCGACCGGCTGGTCGATGTCATGTTTTATTACATTTTGCGCCAATGGATCAACAACCACCGCAACCAAGGCGCATCTTGGATCACGGCCTACCATAACCCCTACATCCGCAATGCCCTCATTGCCATTCACGAGAATCCGGCGCATCCTTGGCAAGTGACGACCTTGGCCGAAAAAGCCACCTTATCGCGGGCGGCCTTTGCCCAACAATTCAAAACCTTGTTGGGCGACACGCCCTTAAACTATGTCACCAAAGTGCGTATTCAAAAAGCCATGGAGCTATTGTTACGCACCCAAGAAAGTATTGACCGTATTTCAGAAGCGGTAGGCTATGGCACAGGCTTTGCCTTATCTAAGGCCTTCAAACGCATTTGTGGGGTGTCGCCACAGCAATATCGCTTGCAGGTCACGCGCTGAAGCCTCAAATATCTTATTAGCGCTTGAAACCAAGCAAGGTTAAAAATAGTGTTAGCCACCCATGACGGCTTCTGTCAAAATGAGGAGAAGTTGAGAGAAATGATGAGGGTCAATCAACATCAAACGGGCTTGCCGATTATCAAGGTCGGCCAATAGCCAATTCTGCCCTGCCCCACAAAACAGGGCTATATCATGCGTAACCGTGCTTTGACCTTCGATAATTTGTGCGATTGCAATTGTGCCGCTAAAAGCCAATGCATCAATGCAAGTGAGCCATCGGCTCGATTCAGCGTTAAGCGCGTTATTATCGGCCAAGGCATCACGCGCATCTGAAATACCATTTTTCAGTGCCAACTGAAAGGTTGCAATCATCAGGTCAGAATTGACCAAAACCCCAGGCGAAGTAGGGGCAGGGCTATCAAACATGACAAAAATGTCTTTAAAACGCGCAATTAAATGCTTCACATCGCCAACCACACCCAAACGATGCAGCGTATGATCGGGTTGGGTATGTTCAATATATTGACCATTACGTCCATAATAGTTAAATACTTGGTTGCCATAATTTGGCACTGAGCGAACAATTAAAAACACAACTTGTGGTTGAGCAATCGTTTGCATCATATCCAACAAATAGGGCTGAAGGTTGACTTGATTACCATTCACCGCAATCAAGCCACGCTGAGCCAATAAAGATTCGCCTTGACTATAGATCGCTTGACGATCTGAAATGGCTGGCGGCAGTTGGGCCGCCAGATCAACACCAAAAATACCATCGATCTTTTGTAATGCAACTAAAGTAAAAAATTCAGCTTGGGTAAAGTTTATTTCCATATTTCACCTACTTAGCATCACCTATACTAAAACCAATCGTAAATGGACCTACTTTTACACGAGAATTTTTACCAACCTCAGCACCAAACTCCCACTTAATACCCGTTTCAGCATTCATGCTAACATTCCAACCAGCAAGATTAAATCCTTGTTCTAATTTAATCGAAGCTAAATTTAGCCCGACATCAGCACCAATACTTCCATCTTTATAACCAAATAAACCTGAACCTTGTAGCACTTTAATCTCAAGCCCCTGTGTTACGCCCAGGTCAGAATCTCCCACAATAGTCCCTTCAGATTTGCCTTTTGCCGCAGTGATATCACCAGCAAGACCAAGCATCCATTTACCTTCTTTTTTCTGCAAGCCTATCCCAGCAGAATAACTCCCCAATTTAATATCCCCAAGACCATATGGAAGATCATATTTTGCTAGTTCACCACTGCCAAGGTCTATGCCCAATTTGTTCTTTTTTGAATCTGTTGACCCTTTTAATTTGAACGTATCGATAATTTCATTAATTACAGCATCAACATATGGATTTCCAGTCCAATTTTCTGTAGCTTTACCATTCCCATTTACCGGTTTTTCAATAACATCATTCTGATCGCTATCACCCCCAAGAACAGGTCTTGCCACAAAATCACGGCGACCACGGTCTCCATTCGAATCGCCGCCATTAATAGCAGATTGTCTACTTGACCTCCCGTTGCCACCTTTCATTAATAATAATTTGGCTGCATCTGCCTCTGCTTGCTGCATTTGAATAGATATTCTGAGTGTCGTTTGGTTTGCATTATTAAAAGCCAAACTTAGACGTACTAAACTGGGCAATACCTCATTATCCATCTCACCGTAAAATAACTCAGCCCCCCGACCTTCCCAATCGCCCCCACGCAACGTCTCTAATTGGCCTTGTATTGTCGTTATCAGTTGGCGCATTTGGTCAGATTCTTGCCCAAATTGCGTTGCGATTTGTTGTAATTGCTCATAATCAGCTTTTATAACAGACGCTGGCATAATAAAAACACCTCCTAAAAATTTTCTTGACCTCTCGAATTGACGCAAAACTCTTTTCGTAACCACCTACGTCATAGCTCATCATTCCTGCGTTTGCAGAAATGACGGTTTAAAGAGGTTTACTCCATGCCTAAGTTAGTGTAACAAATCCTCATCCCCATTAAAAGAGGTCAATTCCTAAACTACTGGGAAATTTATCCCAGAACGTTAGGATTTTTTGATGTTTTTATGCAAGCGCTGCGTAGCATAAACAACATGTCTTGACAAATATTATCTCTTCAACACAATGAACATGAATTCAAATTCATATTAAAAACAATAGGAGTAAAAAATGACAACATCAAAATAAACTTGGTCGATAGTGCTTGGCATTGCCTTTTGGTTTTCGGGGGGCATGCTCGTCAAGCTGCTGGTGACATCGCTGTCTTTACAGAAAACAACCCGCTCTTAATCGTCGCGTTTGTGTTGGCGATTCCCATTTTATATAGCTGCATTT
>CAZLOF010000599.1:0-3274 GCA_964560745.1 uncultured Thermoflexus sp. | reverse complement strand
GCCTTCGCAATCGCTCTCGTTTTTGTCGCTTGGATGTTGATTCAACCAAACAGCGCAGCCGCAGGCACAGATGTAACCCCAAGCACCCGCCGCATCACCGCCATGAGCCGCCAAACAATCGTTCGCCGCGCAGTCGTGGTTAGCACGGTGAATGTGGTTTCAAGCGCCACCGAGCCAGTTGTGCCAACTGAGCCACGCAATGTTGTGTTGGCCGCCACTGAGCCAAACGCCCCAGCCAATGTCGTATCGAGCGCCACCGAGCCAACCACCAACACCAGCAAGGTTCGCACCGCCCCACGCATCGATGTCAGCGGTTCCCGCATCACCCGCAAATAAGCGGTTTTATTTCTGGTTTCATATCTCTCCTTCTCCTGAAAAACACAGACGGCCTCAGCAATTGCTGAGGCCGTCTGTGTTTTTCAAGCCACAAAAAACTTACTAACTTGTTCGACCTAACAAGCTTTGGGCTAACGTTTTAAGCAAATTCACCGCATCAGGATCGAGGTTTGCCTTATCAAGCGCACGAATTGCATCAGCATAGGTTTGTTCAGCTAAGTTAGCGGTATAAGACCGCCCACCCAATCCTTCAATCCGTTCTTTCATATCAGGAATATTTAATGGCGCATTACCATAATAAATTGGGCGCAGGCTATGATCTCGATCAAGTGCCCGCAAGACCGGTAAAGTCTTTTTACGGCGGGCCAAATCTCCGTCACCCTTACCTGTCACCGCCGAGTCACCAAAAATACCAAGAATGTCGTCTTGCAATTGAAATGCGATACCAAGCCCACGCCCAAAAGTGCCCAATTGAGCAATTTGGTGTGCATTAGCCCCCGCCACAATGCCGCCAATTTCACAGCAGGCGCGGGTAAGTGCAGCCGTTTTGCCTTCAATCATATGCATGTATTCAGCCGCCGTGACATCGGTACGTTGCTCAAATCCAATATCAAGATGTTGACCAATGGTAAGCGTCAAACACATTTGGTCAAAAACCCGCAAAGCCTGAATAACCCGTTCAGCCGCTACACCACGATCAATTAGCCGTTGCAAAGCCAAATGAGACAAAGCAAACATCGTATCACCGGTATTTACCCCTTGGGCCAGCCCCCACACCCGCCACAGGGTCAATCGACCACGCCGCAAATCGTCACCATCTTCAATATCATCATGAATGAGTGAGAAGTTGTGTAGCAATTCAACGGCGGCGGCGGCTGGCATTACAGTTTCGACGCTGCCGCCGCTGGCGAAGCAAGTTAGCAACACCAAAATCGGGCGAATGCGTTTGCCGCTAGCGATACGGGCCGATGTGCCATCGGCATTGGCAAAACCCAAATGATAACGCGACATGGTTGTCAGAGTATGTGGCTGTTCACCTAACATAGACTCGTTCGTGCTGACAACATTCAACATTTCAGCTTCAATTTGTGGAAGATAGGTTTCAAAGAATTGTGCAAGTGTGCTCATGCCGATTAGAATGATACCCGACAATATGCCGGAGCAAATTTCAATTAACTTTACATGGCGTTTGCCTGATGGTAACCGCGCCCGTGCCACATTTTTAGCCGATGTGGTCGAATATGAATATGTCAAAGATCGCTGGTTGTGTGTGTTGCGCCAACTCCAAACATCGCTCGATGCCGTGCCCAGTGCAGTGGCAAATTACATTCGTGAATTACCCGGACATTGGGTTTATATTCCAACCGAAGGCAAAAATGGGTTAACTTTGCCACTCAAACTAGAGACCTTACTAGGCAAACCGCGTTTTTTCCGCAGCGAAGACCCGCGCCTGCCATCGGCACAGCCGATAAGCAGCGACAGCACTTGAGTAAAATTAAGCTATGCGCGGGTCTACTTAGCCCCATTGCCACAAATCATGTATCCTGTCGTGTCCATCTCTCGTATTCCGAAATTGCGTAAGCCAGCAACCAGCCCCCCAGCGTTAGAATGTCATATGAAGAAGGCGCATGGGTCAAACAAAGACTCGCCGAATATTTAAGTCAATAGCGACTTAATGCGTCCAGTCTGTAGATGAACGACGGCCGGGGCCAAATACTGAGCGAGTACGCTCGCGTACCCTGCGATAAGTACGCTCATCATTTTGCGCTGCTGCAATCACCATACCCGACAACCCAATATACAGCATATAACAGCGCATACGCTCATCAAAATAACGCACTTCCCAGCGTTGTTTGCGGGCATATTCTAGCCACAAATCGCCATATGGCACATCTTTTGACCAAAAATCAAGGTTGGCAATGTCGTATAAAAAGTCACCCAGCCGCATTTCGGCCCAGTCTAATATGCCAGTGATACGATTTCCATCAGTAATAACATTTTCAAACCCAAAATCGCCATGTACAAGCCATTTTTGGGTGGGGCAATAACGGGTCAGCCGTCGTAACTCGCCCAAACAAGCAGCAAACACTTTTGCATCTAAAAATGTGGTTTGCGAGAGCGTATGCCAATCGTAATCAAATTTTTGATTGTATAGCGAAAGCAAATAATCGGGCCATGATGAAAAGTTACCTTGCCCCATTTTATTGGTCAACCCCCAGCCTTTGGCGTGTGACACATCAATTTTTTTGATTTGGTCTAAAAGCCGGAAAATTTCAAAAGCTATCGAGCGCTCCGCGCTAACCCCTTTTTTTATATTTAATTGCGTAAGTGTCATCCCTTCGCAATATTCAGAGATGCAAAAATTGGTTTTATGATCAAAACTGCCAATCTTAATAATCTTAGGGATAGGCACACCAATTGGTTGTAGTGTTGTAAATGCTAATGCATCTTTTTCAAAATCTTCGCGATGTTCATTGAGTCGGATCACATAACTACGGCCATTTGCACGAAACAAATAGACGCTCGAAAACATCCCCTCACCGACGATTTGTAACTGGTCAGACGATAGGTCAAATTGACTACGCAGGAAATCAAGAATTACTTGGCTCAGATAGGCGCAATTCTAACCTAATTCTTTATAATTTCAAGGTTATTTCTATATGTATCCACATATACATCAAGCCATATCTGAGGTGAAGATACCACCTAAATCGCTTGAAGTGTTTTAGGCGGCCTTCATCCTGCCAGATGATAACCCATCATGACGACTTCTCAATAATTAGAGGTGTTTCAAAAAACATAATGCCGAATTCACGATCACTTCATGTTTGACGAGGGCGAAACCTTCGTCAAACATGAAGTGATCGTGAATTCGGCAAAAATTTGTTTTAATTTCCCTGTTTATTGAGAAAATACTTTTTCTTTAATGATTGACCGG
>CAZLOF010000598.1:0-3278 GCA_964560745.1 uncultured Thermoflexus sp. | reverse complement strand
CACGATGGAATCCGCCTCGCGCAGGATGCGGAGTTTGTCCGGCGTGATTTCCCCGAGGCATCGGACGGCCAGGCCCGGGCCCGGGAAAGGCTGGCGATGGACGATTTCCTTGGGCAGGCCGAGTTCGACCCCGAGCTGCCGAACCTCGTCCTTGAAGAGGCAGCGCAGCGGTTCCACCAGCGCGAACTTCATGTTCTTCGGAAGCCCGCCCACGTTGTGGTGCGACTTGATCATCGCCGCCGGATTGCCGGCGATGGGCACGGACTCGATCACGTCCGGATACAGCGTCCCCTGCGCGAGGAACTTCGCCTTGCCCGCGCGGCGCGTGGCCGCCTGGAAGACGTCGATGAAGGTCTTGCCGATGATCTTTCGCTTCTTTTCCGGGTCGGTCTCGCCGGCGAGGGCACCCAGGAAGCTGTCGCCGGCATCGACGTGGACCAGCGGGATGTTGAAGTGGCCGCGGAAGAGATCGACCACCTGCCTGGCCTCGCCGGCGCGCAGGAGGCCGGTGTCGACGAAGACGCAGGTGAGCTGCTCGGCCACGGCCTCGTGGATCAGGAGGGCGGCCACGGCGGAATCGACGCCGCCGGAGAGGCCGCAGAGCACACGGCCCCGACCCACCTGCCCGCGGATGCGGGCGACGGCGATGTCGCGGTACTGGTGCATCGACCAGTCGCCCTTCAGGCCGGCGATGCGGAAGAGGAAGTTCGACAGCAGCGTCCTGCCGGCCTCGGTGTGGGCGACCTCGGGGTGGAACTGCACGCCGTAGAAGCGGCGGGTGTCGTCGGCGATGGCGGCGAACGGCGAGCCCTCGCTGATCGCCAGCACGCGAAAGCCCGGCGGGATGGCGGTGATCCTGTCGCCGTGGCTCATCCAGGCGGTGCTGGAGGTGGGCACGCCTTCCAGCAGCGGCGAGGGGGCGGCGACGGTGAGCGTGGCCCGGCCGAACTCTCTGGAGTGGCCGATCTCGACCCTGCCGCCGAGCTGGGCGCACATCGCCTGCTCGCCGTAGCAGATGCCCAGCACCGGCACGCCCAGCTCGAAGACGAGCTGCGGCGCCCTGGGGCCCGTATCCTCGGTGGTGGAGGCGGGGCCGCCCGAGAGGATGACGGCGGCCGGGGCGTAGGCGCGGATGCGCTCCTCGGCCAGGGTGCAGGGGTGGATCTCGCAGTAGACCGAAAGCTCGCGCAGGCGGCGCGCGATGAGCTGGGTGAACTGCGAGCCGAAATCGAGGATGAGGACGCGCTCGGTCATGGGGCTCCGGCTGGCTGGATGGCTGGCAGATAGGGCAGGGGGCGGCGGAAAGGAAGCGGCCGCCTCACTGTCGACAGGGCGCACGCGCGTGCTATATGCGGCCACCGCGTCGAGCGGGCGTGGTGGAACCGGTAGACACGCGGGATTTAGGTTCCCGTGGCGCAAGCTGTGCGAGTTCGAGTCTCGCCGCCCGCACCACGTCTTCCGCGAACATTTCGTCAAGCCGGCGGCCAGGGGCTGCCGGAGGTCGTCAACCAGTGCCGGCGGCGGCGAAAAGGCCACCGGCGATCGAAGCGAGCTTTCAGGACGATGCAGGTCACGCAGGTTGCCGCCGACGGGCTGAAGCGCGAGTTCCGGGTCGTGGTGCCGGCCGGGGAAATCGAGGAGCGGGTGCAAAAGCGCCTGAAGAAGCTCGTCCAGACCATCCGCATGCCGGGTTTCCGGCCGGGCAAGGCGCCGCTGTCGCTGCTGAAGAAGCAGTATGGCCGCTCGGTGATGGGCGAGGTGCTGGAGGAGGCGGTCGACGAGGGCTCGCGCGAAGCCATCGACAGCAACAGCCTGAAGCCGGCGCTGCGCCCGAAGATCGAGGTCACCTCGTTCGACGAGGGCAAGGATCTGGAATTCAGCCTCGGCGTCGAGGTGCTGCCCGAGGTGCCCCCGGTCGACATCGACGCCATCGAGCTGACGCGCCTGACGGCCGAGCCCGACGAAGCCCGCATCGACCGCGGCATCGAGGGTTTCGCCCGTGCCCGCGCCACCTACAAGGAGCCCGAGGCGCCGCGCGCGGCGCCGGACGGCGACCCGGTGGTCATCGACTTCGAGGGCTTCATCGACGGCGAGGCCTTCGAGGCCGGCAAGGCCGAGAATTTCCGCCTGACGCTGGGCAGCGACAGCATGATCCCCGGCTTCGAGGCCGGCATCGCCGGTGCCGAGATCGGCCAGGAGCGGACCATCGAGGCGACCTTCCCGGCCGAGTACGGCCAGCCGCAGCTCGCCGGCAAGACCGCGCAGTTCAAGGTGACGGTCAAGGAGATCAAGGAGCCCGAGGCCTACACCATCGGCGACGACTGGGCCAAGGGCCTGGGCTTCGACGATCTGGCGGCGCTGCGCAAGCTGTTCAGCGACCGGGTCGAGCAGGACTTCAGGACGGCCTCGCGGCAGCGGCTGAAGCGCGCCCTGCTCGACAAGCTGGCGGCCGGCCACAGCTTCGAGGTGCCGGCCGGCATGGTCGAGCTCGAGTTCGAGGCCATCTGGAAGCAGCTCGAGGAGGAGATGAAGCGCACCGGCCAGACCTTCGAGGCCGAGGGCCAGACCGAGGAGAGTGCGAAGGCCGAGTACCGTTCCATCGCGGAGCGGCGGGTGCGCCTCGGCCTTTTGCTGTCGGAGATCGGCACCAGCAACGAGGTCAAGGTCGAGGCGCAGGAGCTGCAGCAGGCGATGATCGCCCAGGCGCAGCGCTTCCCCGGCCAGGAGCGGCAGGTGCTGGAGTATTTCCGCAAGAACCCGGCCGCCCTGGAGCAGCTGCGCGCCCCGCTGTTCGAGGACAAGGTGGTCGACTTCATCGTCGGCCGCGCCAAGGTCGAGGACCAGACGGTGACGCCGGAAGAGCTGATGCGCGATCCGGACGACGAGCTGCCCGGAACGGCGAAGCCGGCCGCCGAGGAGGCCGCGTCGTGAGGACGCCGACCTTCGCCAAGCTGGTACCCATGGTGGTCGAGCAGACCAGCCGCGGCGAGCGCGCCTACGACATCTATTCGCGGATGCTGAAAGAGCGCATCGTCTTCCTGACCGGCCCGATCGAGGACCACATGGCCAGCCTCGTCACGGCGCAGATGCTGTTCCTCGAGGCCGAGAACCCGGACAAGGACATCCAGCTCTACATCAACTCGCCGGGCGGCGTGGTCTCGGCCGGGCTGTCGATCTACGACACGATGCAGTACATCCGCTGCGACGTGGCGACCTTGTGCATCGGCCAGGCGGCCAGCGCCGGCTCGCTGCTGCTGACCGCCGGCGCCACCGGCAAG
>CAZLOF010000597.1:0-3298 GCA_964560745.1 uncultured Thermoflexus sp. | reverse complement strand
CCAAGCTCCAGCGTCTCCCGACCGGCGAAGTTTTGTTTATAACGGCACGACCAGTTCAAGCATTGGCGCAACCACTGGCTTAAACTCATTTACAGCTGCTGTGTTAGGCGGCGTTGGCAATATCCAAGGTGCGGCACTTGGCGCCGTATTCATCGGTTTGCTCTCCTCACTCAGCGACCAATTTATTTCGAGCCGCTGGACAAACGCTTGGGTATTCTTAACCCTCGTGTTGGTCATGCTCATTAAACCCACCGGCATTTTAGGCACAGAAGGTGGCGAAAAAGCATAAAAAATTTATGTTCAATAGTCATTTACCAGCAAACTAACTTCTGATATCTGATTACTGATTACTCATCAACTATGAAGCAAAAACTTTTGAATAATACCGAAGCCATTGCCATCGGGTTTATGGCTGTTTTAGCACTCGTTACAGGTGGCTGGAACACAATCATTTGTGCCGTCATCGCTGGGCTATTAATTGGGCTAAGTGCAAATCAAGACCGCCAAGGCATCATTCGTGCTGGTGTTTTAGGCGCTATTGCCTCAATTATTACAGCCATTATGGGCTACATTTTCAACTCATGGGTTTCAACTCTGCCCGGTGTTGATAATCAGGCTCCCGATCATCTAACCGCTTATCCACTCATCCTCGCGGTTGTGATCGGCACGATCACCAGCTTAGTTGTAGCTTGGATTCACTCGATTCATGACGAGGCACGGCGCAAACAAGCATTCCTTATTTTTATGGTTGTTTGCGCCGTAATCTTCCCATTCTTCGACCAATGCCCAACTTTAGCTTGGAATGGACCAATCAGCATTGCAAACCCAACGGTCGGTTGCACGACTGGTAAGCCATTGTTGTGGGTCAATGCCGTCATCGTCACCATGATTTTTGCCTTGCAAGCGTTAGGCTTAAACATTGTGGCCGGGTATGCTGGCTTGCTCGACCTCGGCTATGTGGCTTTCTTCGCCATTGGGGCCTATACGATGGGCTTCCTCAACTCTGATCACTTGGTTGCACAAGATACTTTCCTCAAAACCCAATTTGGGTTTTGGCTCGTAGTATGGGGTTCAGCAGCCGCAGCCGCCTTCTTTGGCTTATTATTAGGTGCGCCTACTTTGCCATTACGCGGCGACTACCTCGCCATCGTCACCTTGGGCTTCGGCGAAATTATTCCAATTGCCGCTAAAAACCTAGCTGAAGTGCGTATCTTCGAGCCAATTTCACTATTTATCAACCAACTGTTCTCAAAAGCAGATGCGCAATCGCTCGACCGCATGCAAAATGCCGAGACCTTCTTAAAAAACACCTTGTGTTTGGTCGGATGTGACCCCACCCGCCCCTTCGACTTCACCGCAGGCACGAAAGGCATTTCGCCCATTTCGCCACCTGTTTTTGGAAACATCTTGGGCATCCCCAAGATTTACGCCTTCGTCAATGGCGATTACATTCCTTGGTATTTCTTGGCGTTGGTGTTGCTGGCAGGGTCGGCCTTCTTTATCTTCCGTTTGCGTGACAGCCGTGTAGGCCGTGCGTGGGTCAGCATGCGCGAAGATGAATTGGCAGCGAACGCAATGGGGATTGATATTGTGCGCACCAAATTGCTCGCCTTCATCATCGGGGCTATGTTCTCGGGTTTTGCAGGTGCATTTTATGCGTCATATGTCTCTTTCATTGAACCCGGGTCTTTCGCCTTCGACATCTCTGTTACCGTATTGGCAATGGTCATCCTCGGCGGCACAGGCAACATTACCGGTGTTATTTTGGGGGCCTTCATCACCCGCGTCGTTGACCTCGTTGTGCTCGAGCGCCTAAAGCAATTGATTAACGGCATCACCGAAAAAGTGTTCTTCTCGGGCATCGATAACCCAGCCTTGGTGCAATTCGTACAATCAATCGCCGATGCAACGGCCTACAAAGTCATGCTATTCGGTCTGATCTTGGTCGTCATGATGAAAGTGCGCCCACAAGGTCTCATTCCGGCAGAAACAGCCGCGCAAAAACGCAAAGCCTAAGCCGATATATAGTTTGTGATTTACGATTAGAAATAATTGTAAATCACAAATCATAAATCGTAAATCGATTGGATATCTTTATCGATCTTGTCCTGATTGGCCTGTCAAACGGCGGCATTATTGCACTCAATGCAGTAGCGGTCACGGTTATCTATTGCGCAGTCCGCACCCTAAACCTAGCTCACGGCGATGTATACGCACTAAGCTCGGTGATGACAATGGTGGTACTGCGTAATATTTTGCCACTCGATGGCCCACCCTCGTGGTCACAGCTTATCATCGGCTTGATCGTCAGTGTTATCAGCACCATTATTTTTGGCATGGTCTTTAGCATGTTGATTGAATTTTTAGGATTCCGACTCTTTCGTGGGCAATCGCGGTTAGCACCGATTATTGCCACACTTGGGTTGTCATTCATGCTTTACCAATTGGCGCTAGTATGGCGCAAATTGCTGCCAACCTTTAGCGCTGGTGAACATCGCAGTGTGCCGGGCGTAGACGAATTGCCACGCGATGTCGTGCCGCATGTTTTTCCACAGCTTGATGTTTTTCAGGCATTGGGGATCAACACGACTTCGCGTTTTGATATCAAAGATTTGTTTATCATTGTCTGCGCCCCCATCGCGGCCTATTTGGTGCATTTGTTGCTCAATCACACAAAGATTGGTCGCTCCATTCGAGCCTGCGCCCAAAACAGCTTGGCAGCCCAAATGGTCGGGGTGAATTTGAACGGCGCAATCCGAGCCGCCTTTGCCATTGGTGGGGCGTTGGCAGGCATTGCCGCTTTCATTTTTGCCATTACTGTTGAGCGCCCAGTTGCAAACCATGGGGCACAAAGCGGTCTTATTGCATTTACAGCCGCCATTTTGGGGGGCATCGGCAACCCAATCGGCGCATTGGCAAGCGGCATGCTCATCGGCATGTTTGCAGCATTTAGCGACTATTTACTTGATGGACGCTGGACACCTGCGTTAATCTATCTGTTGCTGGTGGGGTTGCTCATGTGGCGCCCCAGTGGCCTTAGCCCAGAAGAGCGCGTAAGTGACCTAAGCCAACAAACAAGCGATGTCGTCGTGTTAAACGCAACCCGTGCCAGTGCCGCTTTGCGACCCGGTGCAATCTTGATCAACTTAGTGCCGCTTGCGCTTTTATACCCCCTCATCGTCCCCCTCATCGGCGAATATTACTTACCCGTCGTCAATAGCTTTCTAAGTTATGTGGTTTTGGCCTTAGGCTTAACCATTTTGTTAGGCTTTGCTGGGGTTTTAGATGTGGGTTATGC
>CAZLOF010000596.1:0-3299 GCA_964560745.1 uncultured Thermoflexus sp. | reverse complement strand
AAGCAGAGGCTTTGCCCCTGCTTCCAAAGGCCATATAGTGATTTCGACATTACATTTTTTGGGTTTACTTCGAATTATTGAGAAGATATGAGTGGTTGAATCATTGATTTGCGAGTGATAAATTAATTGATGAACCAATCAACTTATTAACAAATTGTAATTATTTGCGTTTTTGTAATGTTTAAATCTTCTATCACCGAACAGGGTTGTTCGCCCCAAGACTACGCCCAATCGGTCATTGACGCTTGGAACTCACACGATCCACGGCGTGTGGCCGAATTTTTTGCCGATAGTTATGAAGGCGAAGATATTGGGCTATCGAGCTTAATCATGGGCAAGCGTGGGGTGCGGCGTTTTGTTGCTTACACAGCTTTGGGTTTGCCCGATATTAAGTTTACGCTTGAACAGGTGATTGCGCAAGCGGATCAGATCGTATTGGTATGGCGTGCATGTGGCACCCATAGCGGCAAAGTGATGAATATTCCGCCTACAGGGCGGGTGGTTAGTTATGGCGGTGTAACCGTCTTTACGTTAGAACGGGGCAAAATCATCCGCAGCTTACGAATGTGGGACATGACTGGGATGTTGCGGCAAATGGGGCTTTTGCCAGAATTGCCCGAGATTTAAAGCTAGATAAAAGCGTGGAGTAGGGGAAATGCCTTCAAACGATACTCACTCAAGCATTGTTTGAAGCGGCATCGTTATTGGTGAAACTCGCTTAATATAGCCGTTTGACATAGCTTTCAGCAATACTTTGCTCAACGGCAGCGGGGCTAAGTTCAAAGGGGCCAATTTGATCTAAAACCATACACGCCAAACTGGGCAATTGGCGTTCATGCCAAGTGCTGGACACCCACAATTCAGACCGTTTAAAGGCTTTTGCACATTGTAAGAAACACTCGACCAATTCAACCCCGATGGCTAACTGGGGCGTTTTGCCGTGTGCTTGCAATGTTGATAATAAGGCCGGGTCGCGGGTTAGCCATGCGCGTCCATTGACACGAAATGTTTCTTCGACACCCGGAATCATAAAGAGCAGTGCGATCGATTGCGTTTGTACGATATTGCGCAAAGTGTCGGCACGACGATTGCCCGGGCGGTCTGGGATGACTAAGTGAGTATCGTCAATTACTTGCACAAAACCAGCCGGATCACCGCGTGGCGATACATCGCATGAGCCATCACTGCCGGTTGTGCCGATCACCATAAACGGCGATTGTGCAATAAATGCCCGACCGTGTTTGTCGAGCGCAGGCAATTGTTTGCGTTTGACCAATTCGCTTGGCTCGCCTAAAAAGCCGCGTAACTCAGCTTCTGAAGAAATGAGGTTTTGAAACATTGGGATATTTTAACCCCTGCAAAAGCAAAAAGCCGATGTCATTCAGACATCGGCTTGATTGTAAAAATGGCTAGGCGCTAGCAGCACTGAACAATGATGAAACGATGATGTGTGCTAGGCGATGATGAAACTGTTATGTCTAGCGCCTCTTACCTGAACACAATCATACTGTGGTGACGACGACCTCGCAACGGACGAAGGACTGGTACCATATCACTTTTATTATCTTTGCCACACACACTTGAAAAAAGTGAAGAAAATACCAAGAAGCAGCCATTTTTATGGACTATCATCGCATTGCAAGCATTTGAGATTTACCTTTATTTCTGTCACCTTGCCTCTCTTGTTGCGATATTGTGGCAACATATGACGAAAAATGAAGATAGTCAACCGATGCTATTCGACCAGACCTATTCTCGTCCTGTCTCGAGCGGCGGCTGCCAAGTGACAAAATCACGCATGAAACGTGGGGCATATTGCACCAACAATTGCTCAACTCGCTCGGCGTTGGGCGAGCTAACAATGAGACCGGCGTGCCATTGTTTGTGCAAACGCCATACCACCTCGCTATCGCTATAGGCCGACATATCGGGGTATTCTTGTTTTGCTAAACATTGAATCACACCCGAATAACCGGTGTGCATGGTCGGCAATTCGTATTCTTCGCCGCGTAAATGCGCCAGTTCAATTCGCGCCCATTCGCGCCAAGGGTTCATGCCGGTAGCATATTCAATCATATCGGCAATATTGGCCCCGCCGACACGTGCAGCGGCTTCAAGAAACAGAAAATCATCTGAGCCATTTGGCTTTAAGAATTCAATATGATTGATGCCACGCACCATGCCCAAGCTTTCGATCACGCGGGTATTCATTGCTAACAAAGCTTTAGCATCGGGATGATCGGGCGACATTGAGCGGGTGGTGAATACCCCGCCGCCATGGGATACTGTAAGGGGTGGCAAGCCATATTTATGCACTACTGAAAATTTAATTTTGCCGTCCCAAACAATTGTATCCACATGAAAGACGTCGCTAGGTACAAATTTTTCGAGCAAATAATGCGATTGATTGTCACCCCACTGGTTAAGCCAGCGCCATACTTCACTCGCATTGGCACATTTTTTAATTCCCATTGAGCCAGCTTCATAACGCGGCTTTAAAAGCCAAGGCCCTGGCACCCGTTGCATAAATTCATTTAGGGTTGGGTGATGAAAAACCGCCGAAAATTCTGGCACGGCAATACCGCATTCACGCGCGCGTAAGCGCATCGCCAATTTATCGCGAAACATGCGGGTAACACTTTCGCCCATGCCGGGCAGCCGCAAATGTTCGCGCAATGTGGCGGCTGTACTGACCTCATAATCATCTAATGGAATAATTTGATCGATTTTTTCAGTGCGGGCCAAATAGCTAACCGCATTTTGAATATTTGTAATATCAAGCAAACTTGGCATGACGTATTTTTCGTCAATAAGATCCATCGGCCAAGGGTCGTTTTTAATCGCTTCGGGCACAATCATCAAAACACGGCAACCTTGCCGTTTCAATTCTTCAATTAAGGGCATACCTTTGAAATGGCTGGTAATACAGAGAGTGGTAAGTGACATAATCGTATTTTATACCTTTAATCCGCCGTTGAAGGGCTTATCCAAACAAGATAATGATTTATTCTTTGCTTTCACAATGGGGGCCACTTTATCGTGAGATTGGCAACTTGGCTTTAATCAGAAAATTTAAGGCAACTTCTCGACTTTGCCAATGATGAGACCAAGATTATAGGGTTTGTTTCGAATACAATATGCACTGGTTGATGTGGTTATGCAAGGTTTCCATATCATACGATATAACGAAATAGACATGAACGTTGGGTTTATCAAAATATTTCGCTAAATCGTCGACTATATTTATTAAAACAAACTGTCAAAAACCAGCAGAGGAAAATATTATGGCAAGCGTTACG
>CAZLOF010000595.1:2146-3301 GCA_964560745.1 uncultured Thermoflexus sp. | reverse complement strand
GCTTGGTGCAGTTGTTGGCTATATCGCCACACTCATTTTTGCACCCGGCTTCATTAAGTTTGATGGGATTACATCTGCCGCCTTCATTCAACCGCCCAATATCACCTTGCCAAACTTCACCAGCCCCTTGGTCGGCACTGCCATCTTTAGCATTGCGATCATGGCCTTGGCCACCATCCCCGAATCAACCGCCCATTTGTATCAAATGAGTCTATACGTCGATCAATTGGCAGATGATCAAAACCGTGAGCGCTATCATCTCGACAAGCACATCGGCTTCAACCTCATTCTCGATGGTATCGGCGATTTTCTCAATGGTTTGCTTGGCGCAACGGCTGGCACTAACTATGGCGAAAATAACTCGTTGATGGCAATCACCCGCAATTACTCTGGCCCAGCCCTCATTGCCGCTGGTGTTATTGCAATTTTACTGTCGTTCTTAGGCCCATTCGCAGCACTGATTAACAGTGTGCCCGTATTTGTAAGTGGCGGCCTCGCCATTTATCTCTTCGGGGTCATTGGTATGCAGGGCATTGCACTCATGCAATCAGCCAAGGTCAATTTGTTCGACCCACTCGAGCTTGCCATTGGGGCTACGATCATGGTCATCGGCATCGGTGGCAATATCGGGTTTCCGGGCGGCTTGTTGCCCATCACTATTCCCACACTCTTTCCACAAGGTCTACCCGCTATCGCAACTGCTGCCGTCGTCGGCATCCTCATGAACCTCGTGTTCCGCACCATTCGCAAGAACAGCTAAAAATAAAAAAATGAAGGGGGAAGGATAAAGGATGAAATTCATCCTTTATCCTTCCCCCTTCATCCTTTCTTACTCATTCTTTCAAAAAGTCACGCAGGCGGCGGGTATGCGCTGGATGACGCAAACGGCTAAGTGCTTGTGCCTCGATTTGGCGAACCCGCTCGCGGGTAACACCGAGACGCTTGCCCACTTCTTCAAGCGTATACATCTCACCATCAAGCAAGCCGTAACGCAATTGCAAAATACGCACCTCACGCGGCGGCAATGTGTCTAGAATCTCGCCCAATTGCTCACGCAATACCTGATTCGTCACCATCTCAGCAGGCGCGGGGCTATCGTCATCGGGTATAAAATCACCCAACATTCCGGATTGCGCACCGCTGGTGGCTGATGTA
>CAZLOF010000595.1:0-2136 GCA_964560745.1 uncultured Thermoflexus sp. | reverse complement strand
GCTAATGGGGCGGCGCGCCACTTGAATCATCTGCTCGGCCTTGCGCACCGTCACATTCAAAGCCTCAGCCAATTCAGCCACCGTCGGGTCACGCCCCAGCTCTTGCGTCAATTGGTGATTGGCGCGTAGCAAACGGTTAATCTGATCACCCATATGCACAGGCACACGAATGGTGCGGCCCTGATCGGCAATGGCACGAGTCACCGCCTGACGAATCCACCATGTGGCATAAGTGCTGAATTTGTGTCCACGTCGCCAATCAAACTTTTTAGCAGCACGAATCAAGCCAATATTGCCTTCTTGGATTAAATCTAAGAAAGGCACACCACGCCCAATGTATTTTTTGGCCACGCTAATGACCAAACGCGAGTTGGCATTAATCAAATGCTCACGCGCAGCCATGCCGTCGTCGCCATAATCCGTCAAAACTTCACGATCTGGATGCTCGCCCTTGCTCTCGATCAACGTTTCGCGAGATTGCTTGCCACGCTCCATCCGTTGCGCCAAGTCAACCTCTTGGGGCGCAGTCAGCAACGGCACACGCCCAATCTCTTTCAAATAAAGCCCAACGGTATCATCGGCTTCAATCGCCTCTAATAGGTCTTCACTGGCTGTCTCGCCAAACTCGTCATCTTCATCGTCGTCTTCAATATTTTGCGCCAACTGATCTTGCGCTTCTTCTTCGTTGGCAACAATGGCGATACTGGCATCGGTTAAGTTACCAAATAATTCTTCGAGTTGCTCGGCATTCTTTTCGGCATCAGGAAAAGCCGACAAAATATCATCATAAGTGACATAGCCTTTCTCGCGCCCCAAGTTAATGAGTTGTTCTTCTACGGTCAATTCTTCGACCGTAATCACTTCGATCATGCCCGGTGATAAGTCGCTGGCATATTGTGATAAATCTTCTTTGATCTCTTCACGGATCACTTTCCCATTTTTAAGGTTCTCATTAATGATGCCGTGCAATGTCCGTAAATCCTTAATCGGGTCTTTAATCGGATTGCTAATCAGCGCTTCCAAATTCGATATTTTTAATGGCGAAGGCACAATAGTCGGCATCTCATCCTCAACTACCGGCTCAACCGGGTTTACCACGGCTGCCATTTTTGCTTCCTTTTCTGCTTTCGCTGCCTTTGCTTTTGGCTTCGCTGTCTTTTCTTCCTTTACTGCCATCTTCCACACACCGCCAATATATAAATTCTTCAATACACCCTTGCTCCATTTCAAACCCAGCCTGCCCAACACATTACATTAATTGAGCATTGTGTTGGCTATGAAAACGCTTTGTTTTGCAACTGAAGTTTAAATGGATAAAGAGCAGGACGATTGAGATTACATACTAGCAAGTAGATGTTGCATTGTCAAGTGGGTATTTAAAAAAAATCTTACAAAGTTTGAGATAAACGCCAAAATCTATGATTTTCGTTATCCAAAAACAAATAACCGATTCAATCTCCTAGATACAAACAGTGATATATATATAAATCTTCACAGCAAAAGTAAAACTATTTCGGATAACTATATTGACTCACCCGTTTTTCATTCTGGTCATACAATTCCACAACACCACCGCTATTTGGCCATAATTCTGTATTGCGGTTAAAACTAAGCGGCCCACACCCCCCGGTTAATGGCGGTGAATTAGTGTAGATACGACATTTCTGGTTTGGCGGCAAAAGAAAACCATTGCCCAACACCGATAACGATAATCGTTCGCCACCTTTTAAGCCAATACTCCAACCTTTTAAGCTAATGCCTTGGGCGCTCAGGTTTTGCAACTCTACATATTCATCTGCTTCTTTCAAACTTGCATCACCTTGAAAATTTAAGGTTGTAATCTCAACCACTCCAGCGGCTTCACCCACAGTTGGGATGGGGCTTGGCTGAATGGGAGATGCGGCAGCGTTAATCACACTGCTGGTAGAGGCAATTGAGACAACAGGGGTTGCAAGGTTAGTCAAAATTAAAGGGCGTGGCGTAAAAGTTGGCGGCAAAGTCGCAACTGGCGCGTTCACAGGCGAAACCAATGCCCCCGCCAACCCTACCGGCGTGGGGGTGCGGGGGGGCACAAGCGTAGGCAATGGCTTCAATGTGCCAACCGGCGGCGCTAAGGTTGGTAAATCGGCCAATAAA
>CAZLOF010000594.1:0-3303 GCA_964560745.1 uncultured Thermoflexus sp. | reverse complement strand
CCTCGCCACCGCCAGCATAACCAACATAGTTGATTTTGTCGCCGCTAACGCCAACAGCCTTGCTCAACAAACCAATCAACACATGATCGGTGCCACCAGCGCTACCACCACCCCATACGATACTCTTGGGATCAGCCTTATAGGCATCCATTAACTCTTTTAAGGTTGTAAATTTGCTGTTGGCTGGCACAGCAATCACTGAATATTCACCGGTCAGCCGCGCCAAAGGCACAGTTTCTTTCAAATTTACTGGGCTTTTGTTTAAGTGGATACCACCCACCATAACGCCACCCATCGTCATAATCGTGTGTGTGTCACCCTTGTTCTTGGTAACAAATTCAGCCAAACCAATCGTGCCAGCCGCGCCGCCTTTATTGACAACCTCAACCGGCACACTCACAATTTTTTCTTCGCTCAACGTCTTTTGCATCAAACGTGAGGTTTGATCCCAGCCACCACCCGGGTTGGCTGGGGCCAAAATGGTTAGGCTTTTAGAAGGATAGTTCGCAGCTTGTGGAGCTGGAGCAGCACATGCAGTAATTGCCATAGCAGCAGTAACCGCAGTCATCAAAATAGGTTTGTAATGAAATTTCATATTGTGTATCTTCCTCTTTTTATCAAAAATGGCAGCCATTTTAATCGGAAAAATCTAAATATTTACAAATTTCTCATAAATAATTAAAAAGGGTTTTGGCGATTTCACTGTCTATCCCCAAAATCTACACTTTTGGGGATAGACAGTGAAATTAGCCCTTCACCTTTTAGAAATTTGCTTTATCCACTTGCCATCTGCCACAGTGCTATCATGAGTTACGTTACAACAATGAAGACAACATCACACTGGCCCCTTGTGACAACCCTATTTATTTTGGTGCTCTGTATGACATTTGCCCCAAACACACCTCTGGATGCAGATGAAGCTGATTTGGTCAACGTCTATTTCCCTCTACTTTATTACCGCGACAAACCCACCGCCACACCAACCAAAACCCCATTACCCACCGCAACCCACACCCCAAAGCCGCCAACAGCGACACCAACGCCACCCTCCGGCAATATTTCATCCCCAAAACCGTCTTACCCCACACCCGTCCCCTATGGTGATTGTCTGCCGAGTGACCCGAATTATCGAGATAAAGGCGGCAATGGCCCATATAAATTTTGTGTGGCCGAAGATCTAAATTGGGTCAATGTGCCTCATGCCCCACCCGTGCAACGCTTTGCGGCTGGCACTGACAAATGGATGACGCTGGAATGGAATGTGTATGGCATCAATGCCATTCGTTTGGCCGCCGACCCCAGCAGCCAAATTGCCAATTGTGGCCCCAAAGGCAACAATGGCTTCAGCAAACCGGTCAATGGCAACGGCAACTACACATTTAATTTAAAAGAATTGGGCACAGGTCAATATAAATTTGAATTATTCATCACCCGCAGCGATGGCGTAATTGTGGGTCACAATGAAGTATTTATTTGCTTAACTTAATGCCTATGCGAAATAAAATATCAACCAAGCAAGCGCTTAATTTGAGCATATTGCAGCAACATCATGGTTTTGGCATCCCGAATCTCACCCGATTCGATCATGTTCAGCGCTTGCAAAAATGGCAATTCCAACACTTCGATATCTTCGCCATCAATCCCCCCGCCTTCGCTGGTTAAATGATCTTTGGTGTATTCAGCCACAAAAAAATACAAAATCTCGGTCACAGACCCCGGCGACATATACGCCTCAAATACTTTTTTGACATTGCTAATTACATAGCCCGTTTCTTCTTCGACTTCGCGGCGAATGCAATCTTCGGGAGCATCGGCATCGAGCAGACCAGCACAGGCCTCGATCATCATGCCGCTCTCGTTGCCATTAAGATATGTCGGTATTCGAAATTGGCGAGTCAAAATAACGGTTTGTTGGGCTATGTTATACAGCAATATGGTTGCACCATTACCACGATCATAGGCCTCACGGCTTTGAGTTAGCCAATTGCCATTACGCTTCTGAAAATCAAAAGTGACTTTACGCAACACATACCAATTATTAGACAAAATATCAATCTTGAGGTTTCGCACATTTGGGTTTTTCATGTCTCAACATTGTCGTAATCCACAAAACTTTACGCACAGAACATAAATCGGTAATATACGGTATGCTTACAAAAAAACTATTCTCAACTCAATCAACTATGAAAATTACTCGTATTTACCCCACCCCAGATGGTGAAACCCATTTCGATGAAATAGACTACCCGCTGCACGATATGGGTGCAATTGGTTTGCTATCCGAGCAAATTCCAGCAACCAGTGTCATCTTTCGGCAAACATCGGCCAATTATGATTATGCTTGGCACAATGCCCCCCAACGACAATTTGTTGTCATGCTAGATGGGCATGTCGAAATTACCGTCAGTGATGGTGAAAAACGCCATTTTCATGGCGGCGATATCTTCTTGCTCGAAGATACAGTTGGGCGTGGGCATCATACCCGCGAGCTGAGTGGCAAACCGCGCCGCACATTATTCATTCCGCTCAAAACCTAAAACAAAATGATAATTTTCAGTATAGAATTAATGATATGACAAAACACCTATTACCCGCAGTTCTCATCGCAGGGTTATTGGTAGGTTGCAGCCGAACATCGTCTCTTCAACAAACACAAACACCCCCACAAACCACCCCAATTCAAACCATTTCGACCCCAATCATCCCATCGCCAGCCTTACAAATCCCCACTGAAACGCCCAAACCAACGGCAACCCCGATCATCGTTCCGACTTCGCCACCCGAACCCACCCCAGATGCGCCAATCATTATTAATGGGCGCATGAAAGTAAAAATATTTATGATCGCCAAAAATGATGATGGCTTAAAAGGCAAGAAAATTGTTTGCGAGGGCAGCAAAGACAGCGTTGTGCCGGTTGAGCGTGATGTCGAAGGCTCGCTTAAACCAATTGCGGCAGCCTTAAATGATCTATTTGCCCTAAAATCGCCAACCTATAGCGATTATCAAAATGCCGTGGCACGATCGACGATGAAAGTGACAGAAACCGAGTTGGTGGATGGCAAGGTCATTGTCAATTTAAGCGGCACGCCCTCTTTTGCAGATGCGTGCGACCCATATCGTTTTGAAGCACAAATTCGTGAAACCGTAGAACAGTATGGTTGGTCGAAAAATGCGCTAATTTATGTGAATGGGGTGAGGATTGAGAAAGTTGGGAGGTAGGGGCAGTAAACAGTAGTCAGATTAGTTTTGTGTTGGCAAAAAGGTGTTGTTACCTCATACTATCTGACTACTGACTACTGACT
>CAZLOF010000593.1:0-3315 GCA_964560745.1 uncultured Thermoflexus sp. | reverse complement strand
GTTTTGTATGGGGCAGTCAGAAAATTTAGAATTTAGAATTGAAAATGAAAAATTGGAATCGCCCAATTTTTCATTTTCAATTCTAAATTCTAAATTTACAGATCGTTGGTTACATCGGTTATGGTTTAAGGCCAATGTGCCGGTGCCGGTGGAATTGTTGGGTGCAAAGCGGTGCGATTTATATCACGCTACCGATTTTGTGTTGCCCCCAACTTTGCCGCAAACCAAAACAGTGCTCACGGTGCATGATTTGACCTTTGAGCGCGACCCTGATTCAGCCGTGCCCTCACTGCTGAAATTTTTGCGGCGGGTTGTGCCACAATCGGCCAAACGGGCCGATCACATCATCGCCGATTCATTTGCTACTGCCCGCGATCTAAATGAGCTTTATGCCATCGCCCCCGAAAAAATCACTACCATTCATAGCGGGGTTGATGGGCGATTTTGCGCACAAGATGATTTGCAAATGCCAACCGCAAATGCTAAATTGCGTGAAAAATATAATATTGGAGATGCCCCATTTATCTTAACCGTCGGCACCATGCAACGCCGCAAAAACCACCTTGGCCTTGTGCGAGCGTTTGCCAAATTTTGCGCCCAATCCCCAATCCCTAATCTACAATCCTCGTTACTTGCGCCAAATTTAGTCATTGCGGGGGGCAAAGGCTGGCTTTATGATGAAGTGTTAGATGAGGTCAAAAAACTGGGGTTAAACGAACGGGTTAAATTTATTGGCTTTGCCGATGACGCTGACCTGCCTGATTTATACCGCGCCGCTGCGGTGTTTGCATTTCCATCACTTTACGAGGGGTTTGGGTTGCCGCTACTCGAGGCAATGGCTTGCGGTGTGCCAGTGTTGTCTTCCAATGCTTCATCATTGCCCGAAGTAATGGGCGATGTGGGCTTGCAAATTGCCCCAACCGATATCGAGGGCTGGGCTGCCGCTTTAGCATACGCGCTTTACAATGAAGCTTGGCGCACCGATTCGATTCGGCGTGGGCTAGCCCGTGCCCAACAATTCACGTGGGCAAAATCGGCTAAGCAAGTATTGAATGTTTACGAGCAAGTGCTGGGGGAATTTAAAAAGACGTAATTCTAAAATCATGATGCCCATGTTGTAAAAGAAACAAAGCTCTCTTTACAACATGGGCATCGTGATTTTGACGAAATTAGGCTTGGCCTTTTTGAATTTGCTCTTCGGCAACCCAACAAGCGGCAAATTGGCCGGGCTTGAGTTCTTTAAGCGGTGGCTCTTGATGTTTACACTTTTCTACCGCAAATGGGCATCGTGTGTGGAAGCGACACCCGGCTGGGGGGTTGACTGGTGAAGGCACATCCCCTTGCAAGATCATACGGTCACGCTTGAGGGTGGGGTCAGGCATAGGGATGGCTGACAGCAACGCTTTGGTATAGGGGTGCAGCGGATCGGCGAAAATGCGGTCACGTGGGGCCAATTCCACCAATTTGCCGACATACATCACACCAACGCGGTCGCTAATATGCTCAACTACGGCGAGGTTGTGGGCGATAAACAAATAGGTTAACCCGAAATCCTTCTGTAGGTCTTTTAGCAAGTTAAGCACTTGGGCCTGAATCGACACGTCGAGCGCCGAAACTGGCTCGTCACACACGATGAATTTGGGACGCAGGGCCAAAGCGCGGGCAATACCGATACGTTGACGTTGACCACCTGAAAACTCGTGTGGGTAGCGCTTGGCGTGATAATCTTCCAAACCAACGCGCTTGAGCATCTCCATCACGGCATCGTTGCGTTTGCGGGTGTCGCGCATCCCATGCACCAGTAAGCCTTCGCCTACGCTTTCACCAATTGGCATACGTGGGTCGAGTGATGAATATGGGTCTTGGAAGATAATTTGCATGTCTTTGCGCAAGGCTTTCATTTCGGTGCCATTGAGTGAAAAGACATCTTTATTATCAAATATTACTTTGCCACTGGTGTTAGGGATGAGGCGCAAAATAGTGCGGCCCACTGTGGTCTTGCCACAACCTGATTCGCCCACTAACCCCAGTGTTTCACCTTTTTTAACTGAGAAGGTAACGCCATCGACTGCTTTTACCTGCGCCACTGTGCGCTGTAACAAACCGCCGCGAATGGGGTAGTGCTTTACTAAATTATCGACGCGCAATAGATCTTCGGCTGTGGTTCCATCCAATGCGCTTGGTTTATTTCCGTTAGTGTTGCTCATTTTCTTAGTGCTAAGTTCTAAGTGTCAAACGAAAGCATCGATTTCACATTAACACTTTATGCTTTCTATTGAATTAGTTATATAACCATGTTCGAACCCAGTGACCGGGTTCGACCTCTTTCAAGGGTGGAACTTCATTCAAGCAACGTTCGCGGGCAAGCCCTTCGCAAACAGTGCAGCGTGGTTCAAACCGACACCCGGGAGGTGGATTAAGCAAATTGGGCACTGAGCCTTGAATCGTATCAAGCCGTTCACGCACAACACCAAGCACAGGGATTGAGTTGATTAGCCCTTTGGTGTAGGGGTGCATTGGCTTTGCAAACAATGTTTTCACATCTGCCATTTCAACCACTTGCCCTGCATACATAACCACCACGCGCTCGGCCATTTCTGCCACGACCCCAAGGTCATGGGTAATGAGCACAATTGAAGTGCCGGTTTTGTCGCGTAGCCCACGCATCAGGTCAAGAATTTGAGCCTGAATTGTCACGTCTAACGCTGTGGTCGGTTCATCTGCAATAAGTAACTCTGGTGCACAAGCCAAGGCCATTGCAATCATGACACGTTGGGCTTGACCACCTGAAATTTCGTGGGGGTAAGCGTTGGCGCGTTTTTGCGGTTCTGGAATACCAACCATACGCAATAACTCGACTGCACGTTCACGACCGGCTTGCTTTCCCATCGATTTGTGAATATTTAACACTTCGGCAATTTGATCGCCAATCTTAAAAACCGGGTTTAAGCAGGTTGTCGGCTGTTGAAAAATCATCGAGATGCGATTTCCACGAATCTTTGTCATCTCTTTTTCCGACATGTCTAACAGGTTTTTGCCATCAAACATGATGCGTCCATCGACTACTTTGCCCGGGGGGGCCACGAGGCGCATAATTGAAAGCGATGTGACGCTTTTGCCACATCCTGATTCACCTACAATTCCAACGGTTTCTCCTTTGCGAACTTGAATATCAATGCCATCTACGGCTTTAACCACACCATCTTCGGTGAAAAAGTGTGTTTTCAAGTTCTGAATGTCGAGCAAAACATCGTTGCTCTTCCCATGATTGTCTGCCATTCGGGTTTTCTTCTCCTCTAATGATTAAAACAATAA
>CAZLOF010000592.1:0-3315 GCA_964560745.1 uncultured Thermoflexus sp. | reverse complement strand
CTTGTGGCCCACGCACACACAGTTCACCAATACGCGCTGTCAATTCAGTTATTTCTGCCGCCGATTTACCCCCTAAATCAAGTTCTGGCAAATCGACACCACTCTCAACATCAATGAGCTTAGCCTCAGTGTCAGGGTAAGGCACACCCACACTGCCAGCGCGGCGCTCGCCCCAAACTGGGTTGCAATGGGTGACGGGTGAGGCCTCGGTCATACCGTAGCCTTCGACCAAACGCCCGCCCGTTAGCGTCCCGAAACGCTCTTGCACCTCCATTGGCAAGGGGGCCGACCCGCTAATACAGACACGCACACTGCTCAGATCATATTCATCTAATTTGGGGTGATTAATAATGCCGTTATACATGGCAGGCACTCCCGGAAAGATGGTGCAACGCTCATGCGCAATGATATTCATCACATTTTCAATTGGGCGCGGGTTGGGCACAATCACCATTTCTGCCGCAGCTTGCACCCCCACCAACATACAAACGGTCATGCCATAGACATGAAAAAAGGGAATAGCGCTCATGATCTTATCGTTGCCATTGCGCATGCTGGGTTGCCATGCGCGGGTTTGGGTGACATTTGCCATGATGCAGCGGTGTGTCAACATCGCGCCTTTGGGCAGACCGGTGGTACCGCCGGTATATTGCAACAGTGCCACGTCATCAGCCGATACCTCGATCTTTGGCGGCTTTGTGCCATGCCGCGTGAGCAAATCGCCAAAAACATAAACATTAGGGGTGGGCGGCACATCGACCCATTCTGGCTCTTGGCGTTGTTTTGAGTGCACCAAATGGTTGAATGGGAAAGGCAGCGTTTCGTGAATATGTGCCACGATGGTGCGTTTGACGGCCGTTTCTGCGATTATTTCTTGCAAACGCGGGTAAAACAAATTGAGAATGACAATGGTTTCGGCTCCACTGTCATTCACTTGGTGCTTAATTTCACGCCCAGTATAGGTGGGGTTGGTGTTGACAATAATCGCCCCCAAACGCATAGTGGCAAAAAATGCAATCACAAAATGGGGCGAGTTTGGCATCATCAATGCAATCCGTTCACCCTTGCGCACACCCAAATCGTGCAATGATGCTGCAAAATTATCAACCAAGATATTAAGTTGCCGATAGGTTAATTTTCCCCCAATCGCCACTTGCTCTCCGATCATGTAGCGCAATACAAAATTGGTGGCAGTATGCTTCGGGTAATTTTTAGCTGCGGCAATAAGCAAGGAGTCGAGCGTGTCATTTGAATAGGTTAGGCTGTATGGTACGCCCGATTCATAATGCGCTAACCAAGGTTTGGGGTGAATTATTGGCATAGATTAAGCTCCAAATTTGCTGAATTCGTAGTAATACACTGAGCGCGGCCTTACACTAAGGTTTTCGCCGATTCCACTATACCTGCATCAAGCGAAGCTTGATGCAGGTATAGTGAAATCCGTATTTCCTCAACTTTTGCTCGTGCGCGGTACATGGCTTGTATTAAGTATGGGTTAATTACATCAACAAAAACTAACACAGTTAGATTTTATTGATTGTGATTATATACCTAACATGGATAAGTTTTTTAACAATCGATAGGTATGGATTATTGTAAATCGGCGTAAACCCAAAAGCCATGTAGTGATTTCGACGAAAATTTATTTCACTTAACCTGTTTTATTGAGAAAATGCTATTTTTGTTATAAAACACAATCGGACAATGACCTTGAAAGTCATTGTCCGATTTTAAAAAATATAAAACGCCGATGATGCCA
This sequence comes from uncultured Thermoflexus sp., assembly GCA_964560745.1. Lineage (GTDB taxonomy): Bacteria > Chloroflexota > Anaerolineae > J036 > Brachytrichaceae > AQU-03. The sequence continues at coordinate 1,556 of CAZLOF010000592.1, read as the reverse complement.
ATTGCGTCTGTTTACCGAGCGTGAACCTAGCGCTATTTATAGCGGCAAACCCAAAACGGCAACTGAAACCAACGCCAACACTGCGCCACTGGCCTGCGTGATTGCCACTGCGCCAAATGTGCGCACAAAATTACGGGTGCGCAACCCAACGATAACCCCACTCACCAATGTCGCCAAAATAACCAAAGTAATCATTAACATGTTGCCTCCAATAAATATTTAAATTGCTGTTTCACTGCGGTCCGCCGCATATTTTTTTAACCGGTTCGCCTATATAGTCGATCATCATACTGAAAATTGCACATTTGTATATACTTATTTTCAAGTTGTCATATTTTGTCAAGTTTGATGAAGAATAGCCTGACGGCAAACCTGCGCATAAACGACGGGTAGACGATGATGCATGGTTGTGGCACAATTACACAAGCATGCAAGATTCAAAACAGCGTTTTTCAAACCGTGTGGCTGATTATGTCAAATATCGCCCACATTACCCCGCGGCGATTTTGCCTTATTTGCAATATCATTATGGTTTTCGTGCCGACCTAACGGTGGCCGATGTTGGCTCAGGCACTGGCATTCTTAGCCAGTTGTGGCTAGCGCATGGCAATCCGGTGATAGGCATTGAACCTAACCGCGAGATGCGTGAAGCCGCCGAAGTATTATTGTTAGGTTATCCGCATTTTCGTAGTTGCGATGCCACCGCCGAGGCCACTGGGTTGCCAGACCATAGCGTTGATGTGATTAGCGCAGGGCAAGCATTTCATTGGTTTGATGTGGCCCGCGCCCGCGCTGAGTTTGCGCGTATTTTGAGACCGAATGGGTGGGTGCTGCTTATTTGGAATGACCGCCGCACTGCTAGCTCGCCATTTTTGCGGGCTTATGACCAATTATTAATGACCCACACCAGCGAATATGCCCAAGCCACCCATAAAAATCATGATGATGCCGAGATTTTGTCGTTTTTTGCATCGGGCACTGGGCAACTGGTTACTTTTGAAAATGTGCAACGCTTTGATTTTGATGGGTTAAAAGGGCGCTTATTGTCATCGTCATACACGCCAGCCGCCGGTGACCCACGCCACGAGCCGCTCATTATCGCGCTGCGCGACATTTTTGAGCGTTATCAACACAATGAGTTGGTTGATTTTGAATATGATACCAAACTCTATATTGGGCGTTTAAGCTAAAATTTTTGCCGATCTCACGTCATGAGCAAACGACGAAATTGGCGTAACCTGTAAGGGTCAATATGATCGCGGAACCGTCATTTCGAGCGAAGCGAGAAATCTTTGCGTAAATTGAGGCTAAAAGCGTATGTTATGCAAAGATTTCTCGCTTCGCTCGAAATGACAAATGTTAGTCAGAAATGACGATTTTATGCTTTTGCTATCATCTTGACCCTTATTCCAAATTCAGCCACTTTATTTCATCTGCCGACAAGGTCACATCGAGCGCTTCAAACGATGTGCGGGTTTCGCTGAGTTGGCGCGGCCCGATGAGCGGGAAGGTGGGGAAGGGCTGATGCAGCACATAGGCCAACGCAATGGCGATGG
>CAZLOF010000591.1:0-3325 GCA_964560745.1 uncultured Thermoflexus sp. | reverse complement strand
GGCGTAAATGGCATCGAGCGGAAAATCTGGGCCATAAATCTGGCGCATAATCAGTTCGGTGTCATAGCGGTTACGGCCAATCACCCGCATATAGTCTGATGTGGTTAAGGTATAGCCCATCTCGGCAAAGGTCCGAAACCAAGCATCGCGTGAAATACGCTCCGTGTCGAGCATAAGCCCGTCCATATCAAAAATAACCGCGGCAATCTTGCCGCCAAGCAGGCTCATCTTCGGCAAAATATCAAAACCCTCCGTTAATTCCCAACAATTTAATCGCCAATGCGCTCAACGAAATTAACACCCCCAATGAACACAACACTGCCAATGCCACACTGCGCCCAACTTTGCGCACAACAGCCAAATCAACCTGCAACCCCAATGCCGCCATCGCTGCCAAGGTCAAATAACCGCTCACATCGCGTATCGCATTCGCCATTTCAACATTAATCACCCCCACCGAGCGCAAAATTGCCATAATAACAAAGCCGCTGATAAACCAAGGCACAAATTTTGAAAATGATAAATTTAGGTTGGCTGAAGCCAAGCCAGCTTTGTTATCGGCAGCACGTTGTTGACGTGCCCTCGCAAAAGTGAAATAAGCCACCACCGGCCCCAACATCAACACCCGCACCAATTTCACCAGCGTGGCGGTATCACCGCTCAAGGTGCTGACTGAATAGCCAGCCGCCACCACCTGCGGCACCGCATAAACCCCCATACCCGCTAAGACACCATATTGATATTGGCTAAACCCCAAAAAGTAATAAAACACCGGCAATGTCAACACAATCAACACACCCAACACTGCCGTTAATGACACACTGCTCGCCACATCTTCTTTGCTTGCGCCAATGACCGGCGCAACTGCGGCAATGGCGCTATTGCCACAAATGCTATTGCCCACCGCCACCAACGTCGCCAATTTGGGGTTTAGCCCAAATGCCAACCCGATGCGCGTACTGACCAACAACACCACACTCACCAACACCACAATCATGACCAATAAAATCGGGCCAGCCTTAATCATATCGGGCGCATTAATGCGTGCCCCCAACAACAACACCGCAAACTCTAATACTTGTTTGGCCGTAAAGCCAACCCCCGGCGCAAAACGCTTATTCAAGCCCAATATGGCCCGCACAGCCATACCCAACAAAATTGCAACGACCAACCCCTCAATGAGTGCTCGGCCCTTACCAAGCACGGCTTCTTCAACAAACTGAATACCAAAAGCAATCATTGCAATCACAACGGCGTAAATAATGCCCGGAAAATTTTTTTCAATAAAGGCCATAAGGGCTGAATTTTACAATCGAAACGCCTAAATATTGAAACAAGCTAAGATTTATAATGAAACAAAATTCCCAATAATCCTTGTAACCATAAGCACCACTCTGTAATGTCACTTCTTACCGCTACCGCACTCACCAAATCCTATGGCGCATTCGATGTCTTTATCGATCTGGCCTTCGCTATCGCCAAAGGCGACAAAATTGGCTTGGTTGGCCCAAACGGCTGCGGCAAAACCACCTTGCTGCGCATTTTGGCTGGGGCCGATGAAGCCTCGTCGGGTGATTTGCATTATGCACGTGGCACCACCTTGGGCTATTTGTCACAATCAGCCGAAAATGGCAGCGACAAAACCATTTGGCACGAAATGCAGGGCGCATTTGAGCAACTCAACACCATTGTCGGCAAAATGACGCAGCTTGAACATGTAATGGCAAGCACAGATGACGCCGCCCAAATGGAAGACACACTGACAAAATATGGTGAGCTGCAACATGAGTATGAGCTAATGGGCGGCTACGATGTCGATGCCAACATTCGCCGCGTATTGAGTGGCTTGGGGTTTAGCCGTGAGGACGAAAACAAGCTCATCGACAAATTGAGCGGCGGGCAGCGGGTGCGGGTGGCATTGGCCCGCCTATTGCTGCAATCGCCCGATATCTTGCTGCTCGACGAACCGACTAACCATCTCGACACCCAAGGCATCGAATGGCTCGAAACCTATTTGCAAGAATGGGAAGGCACACTCGTGGTCGTCTCACACGACCGCTATTTTTTAGATGAAGTATGCGAACGGGTGTGGGAGATGGAACTTGGGCTAGGTGGCAAACGGCGCTTAATTCAATATCGCGGCAATTACACCGATTACACCCTACAACGCAAAGCCAGACTCGAACGCGCTCAAGAAGAATTTGAAACCCAACAAGCCCTCATCGCCAAACAAGAAGAATACATTCGACGCAACATCGCCGGTCAAAATACCAATCAAGCCAAAGGCCGCCGCACCCGCCTCAACCGCATGGAGCGACTTGAGCGCCCACTCGAAGCCAAATCGATGGCACTACGCATCGATACCGCCCATCGCAGCGGCAATTTGGTGCTCGAAACCGAAAAATTAGCCGTTGGCTACAAGTTAGAAAACGCCAATTTTGCTTACCTCAACTCTCAACCCTCAACCCTCAACCTATTTAACTGCCCCGATCTACAATTGTGGCGGCTAGAACGCGCTGCTCTCGTGGGGCCAAACGGCACAGGCAAAACCACCTTCCTCAAAACCATTTTAGGCGGCTTGCAACCGTTGTCCGGTGGGGTTCGATTGGGGGCTGGGCTAAAAATCGGCTATTTTGAACAAGCTCACGAATCGCTCAATTTACAAAATACCCCACTCGATGAATTACTATCCGCCAAGCCCGGGCTATCGGTCGCCGATGCCCGCAATATTTTAGGGCGATTTTTATTTAGCGGCGACGATGCCTTTAAAAAAATCGAAGTGTTAAGCGGTGGCGAACGTGGGCGGGTGGCTTTGGCAAAGCTAACCCTGCTCGGCGCAAATTTTTTACTACTCGACGAACCAACCAACCATCTCGACATCCCATCCCAAGAAATATTAACCGAAGCCCTCAATCAATTCGACGGCACACTGCTGTTGGTTAGCCACGACCGCTATTTGGTCGCAGCCCTCGCCACCCAAATTTGGGCGCTTGAGCGCAACGATGGCAATACCCAGATGACCGTCTTTAAAGGCACTTATGACGAATGGCGCGAAGCCAAAGCACAAAGCACAGAAAAAATTCAAAACCTCAAAGAGGCTGAGCGAAAAAATCAAGCCATCACCCCCACCCCAGCCATCGCAATAGCCGCAACACCCTCAAAAAACAATTTGCGCCAACAAGAAAAGAAAATGGCCCAAATTGAAGACCGTAGTGGCAAATTAGAGCAAGAATTAAATGATTTAAGCACAAAGATGGCACAAGCAGGCAACGATTTTTCTAAAATTAAAGTCTTGGGCGAAAACTACCAAAAAACCGAACAAGCC
>CAZLOF010000590.1:985-3325 GCA_964560745.1 uncultured Thermoflexus sp. | reverse complement strand
GCATATCGCTGTGGATGAGGAAGGGCTCGATGTCGCCGAAGGCCTACGCCGCGCACCCAAGGCGCGGCTCGCCTGTGTTGCACCATCGCATCAATATCCGCTGGGCGTCGTCATGTCATTGCAGCGGCGTCTAAGGTTGCTCAACTGGGCGCGCGAGGCGAAGGCGTGGGTGCTGGAAGACGATTACGACAGCGAATTTCGCTATGCCGGTCGGCCACTTTCGGCGCTGCGCAGCCTCGACGAGGATGGCCGGGTCATCTATGTGGGGACACTTTCAAAGCTGCTCTTTCCATCGCTTCGGATGGCTTATCTGGTCGCCCCGCCAGCACTCGCCTCTGCCTTTCGCAGCGCCCGCGCTGTGGTTGATGATCAGCCGGCGATGGCAACACAGCCAGCCTTGGCGGAATTTTTTACCAGCGGTCAGCTGGCGGCGCATGTGCGACGCATGCGCCAACATTATGCACGGCGCCAGCAATTACTACTCGACGCCGCGGCTAGGCATTTCGACGGGAAAATTGCCCTTCGTCCGGATGATGCCGGGCTTCATCTCGTCGCTCATCTGGCGGATCCGACTTTAGCTCGCTTAGGCGACAATCGGATCGCCGAAAAAATTGCTGCGGCGGGCGTGACGGTATCGCCGCTTTCCGCCTATGATACGGGGACTGACGACGCGCGACAGGGCCTGATGTTCGGCTATGCGGCCGTGCCGGATACAAAGTTTATGCCGGGTGCGCGGGCGATTGCCGCGGCCTTGCGGCTCTAGAAGGATGATCAAGACGATGCGTAAAACATGCCTGGCCCTCGGCCTCTTCTTCCTGCTGCCACTCGCCGCCTGTATTAATTCCGGTCAGCAAACCACAACTGTGGCACCGGAGCCAGCAGCGCCGGCATCTGAAGCACCAGCAGCTGAGCCACAACCGAAAACCCCCGTCGAAGCGGCACCCGCACCCGCACCCGCGCCCTCCTTGGCGCAGACGACCGTCGCTACGGCGCCGAAGGCAGCGGAATGGGGAGCGGTCTTCGTCGCCGGCGACAATTCAATCAAGGCCTTCGATAACGCGACGCGGCGGTTCTACGCAATCATCGAACGTAAACCAGGTGTCACGTTGCGGCGCTTGACCTCAGACCCCAGCATTGCACCTTCGCCGGCAGACGTGGCCGATGTGGATACGATCGATTCCGCGCTCAGCTACGTCACAAAGAACAAGCGTGAGAATTGCCTGGTCTTCATGACCTCTCATGGCACCCGGGAAGGTTTTTATCTGTCCCAGGCCAACGGCGCCGGCGGATTATTGCCACCACGGGTTCTCGATCAATGGCTCGACAATCATTGCGGCACGCGTCCAACGGTGGTGATCGTTTCTGCCTGCTTTAGTGGCGTTTTTCTGACGGACGGCATGGAGCAACCAAACCGCATCATCCTGACCGCCGCGCGCGGTGATCGGGCCTCCTTCGGCTGCGGGGCCGGTGAGACCTATACTTATTACGACAAGTGTCTGCTCGATTCATGGACCTGGGTATACACCTGGCAGGAGCTATATGACCGCACCAAAGTCTGCGTCATCGAGCGCGAAGCGGAAATGGACGCCAATCCCTCCGAGCCCCAGGCCTATTTTGGTGCCGAGGTCGCGAACCTCGAAATGCCGTAGCGGAATTCACTGGTACAGGTGAGAGAGTGGATGCCCCAGGTCAAGCCCATGCACATTGATGGAATGAGTCCGCCCGCTCGATGCGGCACTGGAAACAGTTGTTGTAGGCAGAGCGAGCATGAACATAGGCGACATCATCACGCGCCAAGATTTTACTTGCGGCATCATTAAGTTCGGCCGGCGACACCAGAGTTCCGGTGCCATAGACAATACGGTCATTCGCATTGTAGCCCTTGATCAGGAACAGGCTGCGCACCACGAAGACTTGCGGCAAGTCCGCGACCTCCGGATAGCGCACGCAGCCATCAGCATGGAGGAAAATCGGACCTGTTTCGGCATAAGGCTGCGGTGCCGGGAAAGGGCGATAATGAAGGATGAGATAGGCGTCACCCGCTGCAACATCCTGCTGACAATGCCGGCAGGGGACACCGTCGCCGTCAGAGATATGCCGTTCCGGCACCTGCCCATTGGCATCGGGCGCTCCTGACTGCAGCGCGCGCACGGTGTCGGTCGGCATGGAAACATATTTGATGATCGCAGTCATAATTTAGCTCCCCGTGGCTAGGATGACGGAATTATCCTCTAGGGCAGAGCTCATCCGCTATCCGGCGCTTGCGCATAATTAAACATCCGAGCAAAACAGCAAGATCACCCAGATATTCTCGAAATGGCGCTGGAGGCGGGCTAGAAT
>CAZLOF010000590.1:0-975 GCA_964560745.1 uncultured Thermoflexus sp. | reverse complement strand
TCCCAAGACAACCTGTTATGCCTGGAGCCCATCCGAATGGACGAGATTAAGATCATCACTCTCAAGCCGCCGCGTTTCGAAGATAAGCCCGCGCGGCTCTTTGCCGGCCTCAACGAAAAATTTAGCAACAAGAACCCGGCCGGCATCCCGGCCTTATGGCAGCGCTTCAACACCTATTGGGAAGCGATCCCTCATATGGTGCCGGGTGCCGCCTATGGCATCTGCCACAACTATGACGAAAACAGAAACTTCGACTATGTGGCTGGCGTCGAGGTGACTGAGTTCAGTGATCTGCCGTCCGAGCTGTTCCGCTTGCGCGTGCCGATGCAGCACTATGCCGTTTTCAGTCATGACGGCCATGTCTCGGAAATCCGCAGCGTCTGCCACACCATCTGGAACAAATGGCTGCCTGAATCAGGCCTCACTGCCGCTGATACCCCGATGCAAGAGCGCTATCATGCGCGCTTCGATCCTATGACCGGTATGGGTGGTTTCGAGATTTGGTTGCCGGTCAGGAAATGAATGCGTGGCCCCTCGACTGAACTGGCATGATATGAAGCGCCCTCAAATTTTACCCGCACTTGCTATAGCCGCAGGAGGCGCATAGATCGCAGCCTTCCTGGCGGATAAGCGATGGCGTGTTGCATTTCGGGCAATGCGGCAAACGGCGGCCGCCGGCATCGCCATTTCCTTGCCCGTCGGCAAGATTGGCGACCTTGCGGGCGACCATGCGTTCCAGCTCCACCCGTTCCTCGCTTGGATCCGGCATAAAGCCAATCGCAATCAAATGCCGCTCGATCACCTCGCCGATAGCAGCGAGCAATGAGGGCACATAGCGGCCGTTGACCCACGACCCACCGCGCGGATCGAACACGGCCTTCAGCTCATCGACCACGAAGGAAATGTCGCCGCCGCGCCGAAACACCGCCGAGATCATGCGAGTTAGACCGACCGTCCAGGCGTAATGCTCCATGT
>CAZLOF010000589.1:0-3331 GCA_964560745.1 uncultured Thermoflexus sp. | reverse complement strand
ACGCCGCATTTTGTCATTTGCAAGATTCTACAAATTTCGTTAACTGACCACTAGCACATTGTATTTGGGGTATGCCCTCAATTTTTAGCTTCACTCAAATCACAAACTCATCGGCGATATCCAGCGCCTGATCGACAATAGCCAAACCTTCTAGCAATTCTTCTTTGCTGATCGACAAGGGTGGGTTGACAAAGAAACTATTCCAACGTACAAAGGTGAATAGACCATTGTCGTTGAAAAATTTCTTGATCATATTCATCACTTCCATCTCTTTGCCGCTGGCGTTATAGGGGGCCAATGGCTCTTTGGTTGTGCGATTTTTAACCAATTCAAAGATGGTAAACAGCCCAATGTGTCGCACATCGCCCACCGATGGGTGTTTGGCTTTGAGTTTGTCCTCTTCGGCGGCTAAGAATGCGCCCATTTTGGCGGCGCGTTCAACCAAATTGTCTTCGATCATCACGTTAATGGCGGCAATGGCGGCGGCACAACTCACCGCGTGTCCTCCATAGGTCAGGCCGGCATATAGCACATGGTCATCAAAATAGCTGGCAATTTCTTCGCTCACCACACAATCGCCCAATGGCAAATAGCTGCTGGTTAAGCCTTTCGCCATCGTCATCATATCGGGAACCACATCAAAATGCTCGCAAGCAAACCATTTGCCAGTGCGTCCAAAACCACACATAACTTCATCCAAAATCAAGAAAATGCCGTATTTATCACACAAATAACGAATCCCTTGCATATATTCTTTGCTTGGAATAATGATGCCGTTTGTGCCAACGACTGTTTCCATAATCATGGCGGCAATGTTTTTAGCACCTTCAAACTTAATAATGTCTTCGGTCTGATTAAGACATTCTTGCATAAATTCGGCTTCGGAGATTGGTAGGCGGCAGCGATAATAGTAAGGGTCGGGGACGCGATGCACCCCCGGGATGGATGGTTCGGCTGCCCATCGACGCGGGTCGCCCGTTAGCGCCATCGATGCCGCCGTGCCGCCGTGATACCCGCGATAGCGCGCCAAAATTTTATGCCCGCCTTTGATCATCTTGGCAATTTTGATGGCATTTTCGTTAGCTTCGCTGCCACCTAAGGTAAAAAAAGACTTTTTGAGTTTGCCGGGCGTAATTTTGGCGACTAATTCACCTAATACGCCACGCGGTTCGGTGGCTGCATAGGGGTTGGCAAAATTGAGCTTATCGAGTTGGGCTTTAATTGCGTTATTGACACGTTCGTCCCCGTGACCAATATTCACGCTCATCAATTGTGAGTTGAAATCGAGATAACGCTTACCATCTGTTGTCCAAAAACACGATCCTTTGGCGTGATCAATCGGCAGCGGGATATAGTTGCCTTGTGGGTTCCACTCGAAAAGCGTGTATTCTTTATTGAGACGAATGACTTCTTGTGCAGATAATGACATAATGGCGTATTGTATAGTTGTCCAGATAAATCTTTTGTAAAAATACGATATGCCAACCTCAATATATTCCTGCCAAGCTGCGCTTGGCAGGAATATATTGAGATTGGCGAAAATCTATGGAAAAGAATTTTCTGGATAACTATATAAGAGGCAAGAATGAAGAACCAAGAACCAAGACAGAAGCATTTTTGACTTAGTTCTTGGCGCTTAACTTTTGGTTTTCCTGCTTAAAACTTCCGGCTCCATTCCTTCGGCCAACGCTCAACCACGACTTTGGTTTCGGTATAAAACTCAATGGCATGATGCCCTTGCGCGTGCAGATCGCCAAAGAAGCTATCGCGCCAACCGCTGAATGGGAAAAATGCCATCGGCGCAGCGATACCAACATTGATGCCTACATTGCCCGAAGTGACTTCGTTACGGAACTGCCGTGCTGCTGTGCCAGACGAGGTGAATAAACAAGCCATGTTGCCGACTGTGCGGTCATTGACCATCGCAATTGCTTCTTCGACCGTATTGGCATGCATCAAACTTAATACAGGCCCAAATATCTCTGTTGTTGCCAGTTCGCTTTTGGGGTTTACTTGGTCGAGCACAGTCGGGAATACAAAAAAGCCATCTTCGTAGCCGCCAACGGTGCGATCTAATCCATTCACCAACATATGCGCTGCCCCGTTGGCTAAACCGCCATTTACAATATGGTTGATGCGGTTTTTGCTATCTGCCGAGATCACTGGCCCCATTTCGGTGGTACTGTCAAGCCCATAACCCACTTTTCGGCTGGCCGCAATATCGGCAATGTGCTCGGTAAATGAATTTTTGGCATCGCCAACCGTAATGGCTACCGACGCAGCCAAACAGCGTTGCCCAGCGCAGCCAAAGGCCGAATCGGCGATGATTTTAGTGGTCATTTCAAGATCACAATCGGGCATAATGACTACCGGGTTTTTGGCGCCGCCTTGGCATTGGGCACGCTTGCCATTGGCAGTAGCGCGGCTATAGACATAACGTGCTACTGGGGTGCTGCCCACAAAACTAATGGCGCGAATGAGTGGGTGATCGAGAATCGCATCAACTGTCTCTTTTGACCCATTTACGACCTGCAATACCCCTTTCGGGAAACCTGCTTTTTCAATCAGTTGAAACAGCTTTTGTGAGGTTAAGGGCACTTTTTCGCTTGGCTTTAAAATAAAGCAGTTGCCGGTTGCTACCGCATAAGGCAAAAACCACAATGGAATCATCCCCGGGAAGTTAAAGGGGGTAATAGCTGCCACAACGCCGAGCGGTTGCCGAATCATAAATTCGTCGATGCCACGAGCGATATCTTCGCTAAATAACCCCTGCATTTGGGTTGGGGCCCCGCATGAATTCTCGACATTTTCGATGCCACGTCGCATTTCTGCCACACTTTCGGCATAGGTTTTGCCGCATTCGTTGGTGATTGTTTTGGCAATGTCGTCAATATTGTCTTCGAGCAATTGTTTGAGCCGAAATAAATATTGAATGCGGTCGGTGACTGGCACACGCCGCCATTCCTTAAATGCGGTTTGGGCAGCTTGGGCTGCCGCGTCAACCTCGCTGGCTGGCGATATTGGCACTTGTGCGATGACTTGTGCTGTTGCGGGGTTGTTTACATTTAGCACATTGCTTGTGCTCGATTGCGCCCATGCGCCATTAATAAAATTGAGAAGTGGGGTGCTCATTTAGTTGATTTTATGCTATCTTCTCAATAATCAGAGACGATTTAAAAGGACGTACTGCCGAAATTACGATCCCTCATCCACGCTGGGATAGGGGGATCGTGATTTTTACATCTTCTGTTTTTTGAGATGATACATACGCAATAATTATTCATATTCTACCTTGCGCACACGTGTGCGCAAGGTAGAATAAAAATAGGTG
>CAZLOF010000588.1:0-3341 GCA_964560745.1 uncultured Thermoflexus sp. | reverse complement strand
GTGCCTTGTCTTCAACCAAGTGGGCCAGTTTGAGCACGTGTAGATAACCAATGGTTACCGGCTTGTCAAACAACTCGCCCGTCTTGCCATCATACAACTTCATCTTACCCAAGGTGGGCAAGGGGTCGCCACATTCCAAGCTGACTTTGGCCGCTAACTTGCGCAATTCAGCCTCGCTCAAGTTGCGGTCAGCCACTGTGCCATGCGCCTCGAGCCACAAATACAAACAGGCCATAACGGTGCGATGGTCAATGCCATTGCGCTCGCTTGGGGCGCGATTCTCATGTTCATACACCATGATCTGTGATGCGTCATAGCCTTTCTCGCGCAGCCATTCGCTCAACACAATGCGGCGGGCATACGTTTCATCGATATACGCTCGGCTTAGGTCATAGCCCTTGCCTTGCAGCCATTCAGACATAAACGCCATACGGGCATCATGATCATCCCGCATTTCCTCAGTGTCAATGTCGTTGGCTTCAATCGCCACCCATGCGCGTTTGGTCACTTGGCGATAAGCATAATCAATCATCCAAGCACGGCACAATTCAGCTTCAATTTCGCTTTCGCTGGCCCCGTCAAACACGGGCGTAACCGCACGGAATCCCAAACGATCAGCCGCCCAACCCAAATGGGTTTCGAGCAACTGCCCAATATTCATACGACCCGGCACACCGAGCGGATTAAGAATGATATCGATTGGGGTGCCATCTTCAAGAAAGGGCATGTCCTCAATCTTGACAACTTTGCTCACCACACCTTTGTTGCCGTGCCGACCAGCCATCTTGTCGCCAGCCGTTAGTTTGCGGCGCTGGGCAATGGTGACACGCACTTGGCGATTAACGCCAGCCGGCAAATCGCGATGTTCATCACGATCAAACACTTTCACATCGACCACTTTGCCATGCTCACCGTTGGGCAAACGCAACGAAGTATCTTTCACTTCGCGGCTCTTTTCACCGAAAATAGCGCGCAACAATTTCTCTTCGGGCGACAATTCCTTCTCGCCTTTTGGCGTAATTTTGCCGACCAAAATATCATTTTGATTGACCTCTGCGCCGATGCGCACAATCCCATTCTCGTCAAGGTCTTTCAACGCCTCTTCGCCCACGTTTGGAATATCACGGGTAATTTCTTCTGGCCCAAGTTTGCCTTCGCGGGCTTCCAACTCGTGCTTTTCAATATGAACGCTGGTGAAGATGTCTTCACGCATCATATTTTCGCTCACCAAGATGGCATCTTCATAATTGCCACCTTCCCATGACAAGAAAGCCACCAACACATTTTGGCCCAAGGCCAATTCGCCATTGTTGGTCGATGATGAGTCGGCAATCACCTCGCCTTTCTTCACTTTCTGGCCTTTCACCACAATCGGGCGTTGGTCAATACACGTGCTTTGGTTGCTGCGATTGTATTTGCGCAAAATGTATGACTTCTTACCGCGTGCCCCTTGCACCACAATTTGCTTACCAGTCACGCTGATCACTTCGCCATCTTCAGACCCAATCACAACCTGACCACTGTCCATCGCGGCTTGGCGTTCAACCCCTGTGCCCACAATGGGGATATGCGGCTGCAACAATGGCACAGCTTGGCGTTGCATGTTCGAACCCATCAAAGCGCGTGAAGCTTCGTCGTGTTCGACAAATGGAATCAAAGCAGCGCTGATGCCAACCACTTGGCGCGGGGCAATATCGATATAGTCGACTTGTTCAGGCGAGGCAAATTCAAATTTCTGACGGCGGCGCACCGACATACGCGGCTCAAGCAATTCACCCACCTCGTTAAATGAGGTGCTGGCCTGTGCCACAATAAATTTGTCTTCAGTATCGGCAGACATATAAATGGTCTCGTCGCTAATGAAGGGGCGCACGGGCAACCATTCGATGCTGCGGAAGCGCGTAAGCTTGGCGGCCAATTCTGCATCGATAACCGTGCCAGCCTCGGCCAAAACATCGCCCTTTGCATCGTTCACATCTTCGCGCAAGGTGCGGCCCAGACATTTCTCTGGCTTGTTCTCAACTTGCTTCACCACACGGCGATACGGTGTTTCAAGGAAACCATAATTATTGACGCGGGCATAGGTTGCCAAACGACCAATCAAACCGATGTTCGGGCCTTCAGGCGTTTCAATTGGGCAGATACGCCCATAATGGCTATGATGCACGTCACGCACATCGAAGCCAGCGCGTTCACGGCGCAAACCACCCGGGCCAAGGGCCGACAAGGTGCGCTTGCTAGTCAATTCAGCCAATGGGTTGGTCTGATCCATAAATTGCGACAACTGCGACGAACCGAAGAATTCACGCACAGCCGCCACAACAGGGCGAATGTTGATTAGGTTGACCGGCGATGGCGATTCATTATCAGGCATCGACATGCGCTCTTTGACCATGCGTTCCATACGACGCAGGCCAATCCGCAATTTATTTTGAATCAATTCGCCGTTGGTTTTAACACGACGATTGCCCAAATGGTCAATATCATCAGGGCCAACCACGCCATTATTCAAGGTAATCAGATGGCGCAACAATCGCACAATATCAAGTTTGGTGATGGTGCGGTTGGTGCGGGGGATGATCTCATCCAAATTCAAACGTTGATTAAGCTTATAACGCCCGACGCGCTCCAAATCGTAACGGCGTTGATCAAACAACTGCTGTTGCATAAATTCTTTGGCGTTATCGAGGGTGGGCGGGTCGCCCGGACGCACACGCTTAAAGAATTCGATCAAGGCTTCTTGTGCAATAGTGCGGCTGGGTTTGCGTGCCCATTCCGGCTCTTGGCGCAAGGTCGCCTCAATAAAGTGATGATCCGGATTATTATCGATATCGGCAAACAATGCGCGAATCTCTTCGTCGTCACCAGTCTTAAGAATATCTTTAGTGATACCATCATCAACCGCAGCCAAGGCCCGCAACAAAATAGTAACCGGAATGGTGCGCTTGCGGTTAAATTTAAGCACAATATAGTCACTCTTGCGGGTTTCAAATTCCATCCATGCGCCACGATCTGGAATGAGTTTGGCTTGCCCTAAGGGGCGGCCTGAGGCCAAGTCCTCTTCGGAGCTGAAATAAACGCCGGGTGAACGAATGAGCTGCGACACAACGACACGTTCAGTACCGTTGATGATAAATGTGCCGTTTTCGGTCATGACCGGAAATTCGCCAAAATAAATCGTATCAACTTTGTGCTCATCGGTCTTACGGTTATGTAATGCCACTTTGGCATAGAGTGGCGCGCCATAAGTCAGGTCACGGTCAACACACTGTTCTATGGTTACCTTGGGTTCTTCAAACCAATAAGTCAACCCATATTCGCGGGCTTGTTTGTAATTGCCG
>CAZLOF010000587.1:0-3355 GCA_964560745.1 uncultured Thermoflexus sp. | reverse complement strand
AACCTAGGGTCTGTTGATACTGATCGCATTGCGAGAAAGAAAATTGTAGATATGGAAACTATGCCCAGCACACGATAGTTTCTTTTTGACCACAAAAGAGCAAATGGAAAAAAGAGCAAGTAATGTGGCATATAGTCAATACGATTTGCATTATCAGTTTTAGGCCAAAAATAGCGTCCTAAGAAATTGTGAAAAATGTTAAAAGCCTTGAATAATATATTACGGCCTTGAGACAAACTTGATGTAGCTGCAGCTTGTGAGGCGTTATTTTCTTCTAAAGATATTGGTGGGTTTACCAAATTAATTAACCGACTAGGAATGCCAATGGCGGTTTCTGTTAAGTTAACGGTAACGCAGTTGCCTGACATAGAGATTAAATTTCCACAATAATAAATAGTTCGCACTAACCACAAGCCACTCGCAAATAAAAAAGCCGCAATTAAAATTGGTAAATAACTAGCTTTTTTGTCATAAACCATTTTCCCAGTAACGAATATAGCAACAATAGATAAAGTAATAACAGCATGATATTTACTTGTAAATGCAAAACCTAAGAAAATCCCTAGAATCCATAGCCAACGCGTTTCTCGGCTTTGTAACCAGTTATACAATGCAAAAATTGAAGCCACGCTAAACATCGTGACGCCCCAGTCTGTTGTAGCCAGGAAGGAGAAAGAGTATGGTATCCAGCTAAAAAGAAACATTGTTGTTGCACCAACACCAGCTATTTTTGAAAAATGTCGAATGCCAAAACCAACCAACAAAAGACTTGTCATTAATACAAAAACATAAGAAAATGTTTGTGCAACGAGATCATTTGCTAATAACATACCAAATGTATAAAACATTTGAATTGTTTGTGCCCTTACCGGTATGAGCAAATGCCAAGGCGGCGTGAGTGAGTGTTGTTCAACATACCATTTAGGGTTTGCTAAATGATAGATCAATGCATCAACAGTTATTGGCGGAAACAGCGGTCGGGCAAAGAATTCAACAAAATATCGATGATATTCAACAAGGGATAAAAAGGCAAACAGGGCAATGATCAGCGTATATTCGATTTGCTTTCGTGTGGGTTGTTTTTTTAACCTTTTTATAGAAATCTTACTCAACACTTCCTTTAAAGCGTAAAATGTGTGTAAGCATTCCTGTCTGCAAATAAAAACAATAAAAATACCGATAGGTATAAATATATAAGCATATAAGATACCTAATTGACCTATGATTAGGACGATTAAAGATAATATCCCTAACCCTAAGCAAATACAAAAACCAATTCTTTCTGGCGCAGATACAAATATAAAATGACGAAGCAATCTTTTGCCCATCCAATAGCATAACAATAAAACAGGGATAAAAAAACTATAATAAAGTAGAATAAAACCGATTACGCGGCTTCCTTGTCGTAAATCTTCCATCACCATGCCGTCCACCCTCCATCAACCACAATATTCTGCCCAGTTACATAAGCCGACAAATCGCTTGCCAGATACCCAATCGCCCCTTTCACATCCTCCTCAACCGCCATACGTTGCAAAGGCGTACGCTCGCGATAGCGGGTATGAAACGACTCTGGCTGATTACGCCACACCCCGCCCGGCGTAAGTGCATTCACCCGCACCTCGGGGGCTAATGTTGTCGATAAGAAACGCACAAATTGAATAACCCCGCCTTTAGAGGCGGCATAAGCCGCGGGCATTGCCATACTTGTGCCTTCATACAAACGCATGTCAGGCCCTGCCATGCCATAAATCGACGACAGCAAAATCACCGACCCATGTCCAGAGGCCTGTAGGGCAGGTTGGGCCGTTTGCACCAACACAAAAGCCGCTGTTAAATTCACCCGTAAAGCAGCCTCCCATGCTGCAACACTTTGCGTCTCAAATGGTACAGCCCAGCCGGGATATTGGGTAGTGCCAACAAAAGCCGCGGCATGAATCAAAATATCGAGCCGTTGTTTTTGTTTCACAATTTTTTGCACCGCTTCTCGTGTCGCTGTCTCGTCAGCCAAATCAGCAACAACCCACGAGGTACGCTCTGGGGTGTTTAATTGCGCCACTCGTTTGCAACAGGCAGCTTCATTCGCATCTAAAATTACCACATGCGCACCTAATTCGAGTAATGTTTCGCAAATAGCCAAACCAATGTACCCCGCACCACCCGTTACCAATGCCACCCGACCACTTAAATCCATTAAATCGCGAATCGACCTCATCTTGTAATCATCCCCAAACGTTTTCGCATCAAATAATCGGCAATGTCCAAATCTAACTCACTATCAATATCCAAAGCAGTTTCTGGCTCAACCACAATCGCCCCAAGCCTACCTTGCATTAACCGAGTCGCTGTCAGCACATAATTGGCCTGTGCCGCATAAACTACTGTGGTTAGGTCATACATTACCGGTGCATCTTGTCTGCGATACACCGGCGTTGGTGGTGTAATGGCTATGTGGGCTTCCCCGGTTTCATCGATGCGCATCATATTGTAATACGGATGCCTCAGCGCAGGATGCACTGCAACGACCAAATCAAAGTTGTCGTTCAATGCTTTATCTAAGCAACGCTCAACGTCTTGTATTTTGCGCAAAGGCGAGGTCGTCGGCAGACTCAACATGATATCAAGCGGTTGTGGCCCCTGTTCATTTAGTGTGCGCACGGCATGTTGCCAAGATAACCATTCGGGCGATGCATCACTGGCCAGCTCAGCGGGGCGCATAAAGGGCACTTCAGCCCCATACGCTTTCGCAATTTCTGCAATTTCAGCGTCATCAGTCGAGACAATCACTCGGCTAACACGCTTGATTTGTTGCGCGGTTTGAATTGAATAGGCGATTAACGGCTGCCCAGCCAACATGCGAATATTTTTTCGCGGAACTCCTTTGGAGCCGCCACGCGCAAAAATACAAGCCACAATATATTTGCCCATGCTTAACCTTCTATAATCGAACTGTCACTCCTATTTTTGATGCGGTTTTGATCGCTGTGACGACCTCTAAGGTATGCTTTGCTTCATTTGCGTTGGCAAAAGGTTGGGTTTGCCCCAAAACGCATGCCACAAAATGTTGAATATGCGCCATATAGATGTCATTTCGTTGGTGCGGTAGTGGTGGTTCAAATAAGATAGTCATGTCAGTATTGTTTTTATATAAGGTTACCATTTGCTTTATGCCATCCCAGATAAGCGTCCCTTGGCTGCCCACCACTCGGCATGTTCGCACAGTTTGTCGTTGAAACATATCCATATGCACGTGGGCCACTATCCCATTTGTAAAATGTAAAATAGCGTCAGCCGAGTCCTCTACGTCAATTTCTAAATCACTTAATCGTTGCGCATGCCCCTGAACCGATTGCAC
>CAZLOF010000586.1:0-3377 GCA_964560745.1 uncultured Thermoflexus sp. | reverse complement strand
TAATTATTCTTCCCCTCGTTCTTGTAGCTCACTTGGTGCAATTTCAACCAAACCCGCCCCGCGTCGCCGTCCCCACGAGCCAGCTTTTGCCTTGCCACTGGGTGCTTGCGCCGCCAATTGATCGAGCCGCGCCATGTCAAATTCAATCCCCAAGCCGGGTCTGTCGCTCAGCGTAATCCAGCCATCTTCGATCTCGTGTCGGCCAATAATGCCATCACCGCGCCCAAGCATGGCGCACTCCATCATGTTGTGATTAGGCAAGGCCGCCGCCACATGCGCCATAAAATGGGCCGGGCAATTCATTAGCGACACCGGCAAATCAAAGGCATAAGCCAAATCAGCCACCATCAACATGCCGGTAATGCCCGCTGTTTTAGAGCCGATTTGAATGACATCGGCGGCCTCGCCCGCAATGAGCGGTTTAAACTCGCTGATGTCGTCAAGATTTTCACCAGTCGAAACGGCAGCGCGAATGCCATTCGAGACCTTACGCAGGCCTGCCACATCCCAGCGTCGCGCTGGTTCCTCGGCCCAGAAAATATCGTAGTGACGTTCAAATTCGCTAATGTGGCGTATGGCTTGTTTGGGTGACCAATATTCATTTGAATCGACCATCAAAATAGGCACTTTGCCACTGGTTGCCAGCGCATCATGCATAATGCCAATCCGCCGCAGGTCGGCGGCTTGGTCTAGCCCTACTTTAATTTTGCCAGCATTTACGCCCTTGGCCGCCATGCCCTCATACAGCCGTCGCAATGCATCATCGCTTAGGCCAATGCCAATATCGCTGACATAAGCCCGCACTTTGCGCGTGCTCGCCCCCAGCGTTTTCCACAGTGGTTCGCTATTTAGTTTGGCTTTCAAATCCCACAATGCAATGTCGATAGCGCTAATGGCCCCATTCACCAAACCACGATTACCACCTTTAAAGGCTGCGTCCATCAGGCGTTTCCAATGCCCACGCACCCCACGCGGGTCACGGCCTATCAATATTTCATTCACCATGGTGTGAATGAGATTTTGGGCGCTAGGGCTACTCAGGGTCACACCACTTACACCGACATCCGTGTCGATCCACACCGCCATCATCGGCATTTGATCAAACCCAACTGGGTCGTTGGCATCTGAAATGGCGCGGTTTAATTGAATGTGATAGGGTTGGGTGCGAACAGCGGTTATTTTCATCTTGATACCTTACCGGGTATGCAACGCCCCACGCACATAATCGGCATCGTCGCTCACCAGCCATGCCAACAGTTTGCCGACACCTTCGGGTTCGCCGAGTTTTGCGCTGCCATGTGAGCCGGGTTTGCCAAATAGCCGCGCCTCTTCTTCGATGACCGAGAGCTTCATGCGGGTGGCGATGCTGCCGGGGTGCACTGTATTAACACGAATGTTGTCCTCAGCCAACTTAGCCTGCATGGTGATGCCAAGGCTAGTTACGCCGCCTTTGCTGCTGCCATAGGCAAACGACGAGCTTGCGCCATAGGCCGCCGCCGATGAGATCAGCACAATCACACCCTTGCCATTTTTCTTCATCAATGGCGCAGCGTGTTTAGCGCACAAAAAGCTGCCCGTCACGTTTACGTCATACACTTGACGAAACATCTCGGCGGTAAAATCTTCAATGGCGACAAATGCGCCTTTAAGAATCCCGGCTGTCTGCACCAGCCCATCAAGCCGCCCATGCCGCTCGGCAATGGTTGCAAACGCCGCCGCAACCGAAGCCTCATCGGTTACATTTACCTTGAGATAAGTCGCGCCAATGCCATTGGCAGTTGCTTGACCTTCGACCTCATTAAAATCGGCCACAAACACTTGCGCCCCGCGGGCCGCACAAATTTCAGCCGTTGCCTTGCCAATACCGGTTGCACCGCCCACAACGGCGATGATTTTGCCTGTTAAATCCATAATTTAGGGGAATAGGGAATAGCAATTGGGGATTACATGATGAGCCACAAGTCATGAGTCATAGGCTATGACTCATGACTCATCTTTAAACAATCCCTAATCCTTATTTCAACTTGCCAGCGATTGCGTCTTCAAGCCCTTTTGCAAGCGCGGTTGCGCCAGCGGCCGGGGTTAGCTCACCCAACAAAATGCGTTGGAAGGTTGGCAACACCACACTGCTTTGCCAGCCCGGTTGGCCGGGGAATTGTGGCGCGATTGTGCCTGATTCAAGTGCCTTAAAGGCGGCGGTGTAATAAGGGTTCTTCGTAATACGCTCGTCTTTTGCGGCCTCTTGGTTCGATGGCACATAGCCGGTCTTTTCCATCAGCATGATCTGCGTATCTTTGTCGGCCCAATGCGTTAGCCACGCCCAACCCGCATCCTCGTTCTTCTTGTCTACAATCCCGTTATACGATGGTGACCAGTCGGCAATTTGGGCGGCGGGGCCTTTGGGGCGAGGCAGGCTCAAAAACTTGGTGCCATCTTTGCCCAAAAATTGCACAACATCGGCCAATGAGCCGGTGTGATGCCACAACATGCCGGTTTTGCCAGTTTGGAAGGCTTCGAGAATTTGGCGGAAGCTATCATTGGTGACGCTGGGTGGCACGGCTTTGGCCTTGGTGTGCAACTCGGTATACCATTTCAAAGCCTCGGTTGTTTTGGCAATATCAAGAGCAGCTTTGCCATCTTGCACAATGGGTGAACCAAAAGCGCGAATGACCTGTACCACCAGCCCTTGCCCGCCAGCCCCACCGCGCATGCCAAAGCCAAAGCGGCCTTTGGCTGGGTCGGTCAACTTGACGGCTGCGTCAAACATTTCATCAAAGGTGGTCGGCGCTTTCAAACCTTTCTCATCAAACCAGTCCTTGCGGTAATACATCCAATCGACAAACATAAAGCTGGGCACACCATAAATTTTGCCGTTAACAGTGGCGGCATCAAAATATTTATCGGGGTAATTTTTACGTTGATCCCAACTCTTCAAACGCTCGGTAATATCTTGAATACCGCCCATACCAACCATATCCGGCACACGGTCTGCCGAGATCATGGTCGTATCTGGCTTGCCGCTGCCGCCTTGCACGGCCAAAGTAAATTTAGCCATAAAGTCGGCATTTGGCACAGTCAATGACTCGACCGTTGCATCGGGATATTTGGCCTTGAACATCTTTTCACCTTCGGCTAAGCCAGCCATTTCTGATTCGCTGGTGTAATGATGCCAGTAGGTCAGCTTGCCGCTCACCTTTTTGGCTGGGGCAGCCGTCGGCGCTGGGGTGGCGCAGGCGGCCAAGGCGGCACTTGCGCCTGCCAGCGCCGTGCCTTTAATAAATTGTCTTCGGGTTATTGCTATTTTTCTCATTTTTTTACTCCACTTGTTTAATGGTCAATGGTTAATGGTTAATGGTTAATGGTCAATGGTCAATGGT
>CAZLOF010000585.1:0-3378 GCA_964560745.1 uncultured Thermoflexus sp. | reverse complement strand
AACGCCCGCTACGCGGGCTGCAAAATTAGCCCGCGTAGCGGGCGTTGTTATGTAGCGCGGGGATTGATCCCCGTGCGGACGCAGTACGCCGCATTTTGTCATTTGCAAGATTCTACAAACTAGCTTAACTGACCACTAGTAACCAGCATCGTTATAATTTAACTTATGCTAGGCCTTCCCCCGACTATTGTTGAAAACGAGGGCATTCCAGTGTATGTCGTTTTGCCTTATGCTGAGTTCAAGATTTTAAAAGACAGCACTGAAAGCAAAGTTAGCAATTCGCTTTCAGAATTTGCGAATCGCTAAAGTTTTGTTATGATAGTGTCTCATCGCGCTCATGATGCCATTCCACCACCCGCCGCGAACTAACAACCAACTCACCGCGCAAAATGACGTAGGATTTGGCAGGCTGAAATTGGATGGCGCTGTGCCAGTCGGGGCAATCAAGCACGACGAGGTTGGCGGGCGCGCCGACCTGCAAGCCATAATTGGGCAGCCGCAGCACCTGCGCGGGGGTGCTGGTCACCATCGGCAAAACGCGATCAACCTCGCCGCGCCATGCAAATTGGCCTTGATGCGCCATAAATTGCGCCACTTCGAGCATGTCGTTGCGCCCAAATGGGTAAAACCAGTTGTCGATGTCATCTTGCCCACACACCAACGGCACACCCGCTGCCAGCAATTGGCGAATGCGCGTGACGCTACGCGGCCAAGGGTGCTTGTTTGTATCGAACTCGGTGGCAATGAGTGAGACATGGCTGTTTGAATAAATCGTGATGCCCGCCTCTTTAACCAAGGCGATGACCTGCGCGGCGTAGTCGTCGGGGTAAAACGACAAGGCGGCGCATTGGGTGCAGGCCACCCGCCCATGCCAGCCGTTGGCAATCGTGGCCCGTGCGATCATCTCAAGGGTGCGGCAATTGGGGTCGGCCACATCATCGGCCACAAAATGCAGGTCCTTGTTATATTGTCGCGCCAAGCCAAAACACATATCGACATGCGCTTGTTGTGCGGCGGTGCCTTTTTCAATAAAGGCGATGCCGCCGATGACATCGGGGTTGAATTGCATGGCCTCGTGCATCAGGCTTTGGGTGCGCACCCCAAACACGCCATCTTGTGGGAAGGCCACCACTTGCACCGTCATCCAGCGGCTGTATTTTTCGCGGATTTTGAGCAAGCCATGCAAGGCATTTAGCCCGTTGTCGTCGTCGATATCGGCAAACAGCCGGATGCCGCAGGTGCCATTTTGTAACGCCAGCTGCATCGTTTCATCGACCCGCTCAAATACATCTTCGGCGGTATAGGTTTGCTTGACCGCTTTCGCCAATTCAAATGTCGGCAGCGCTTGTTGTGCGCTCGGCAGGGCCGCAATTTTGCGTCGCCAAAACGATTTGCAGGCGTGCAATTGCCCATTCACAAACGCCGGTAGCGTCAGTTTGCCTTGTGCGTCAATGCGCTTTGTCGCGGTTTCATTACTGGGTGGGCGAATTGCGCGAATGACCCCATCCGCAATCTCAATATCAACGACTTCGCCATTCATTAGGCGGGTATTTGAAATAATTAGATTCATAAGAATTTAATGATTAATGGTTAATGGTCAATGGTTAATGGTTAGTGAAATCACAGGTCACGAGTTACGAGTCATAACTCGCGACTCATGACTCATTCATCATTAACCACTAACCATTAACCATTGACCACTAAAAAACATGCATCGCTACCCATGAAAGCAGGCAAACGCCATAAATACTGCGATGGGCTTCGGGGATGGCGGGGTTGACGACGAAGGAGCGGAAAAATTGGCTCATGAGCAAGAAACCGCCCCACAAGGCGATCATTAGCCCAAAACCGAGGTCGGTGACGGGCAAACTGTGACCCAGCCCCGCGACGAATAATAAG
Source organism: uncultured Thermoflexus sp. (assembly GCA_964560745.1). GTDB lineage: Bacteria > Chloroflexota > Anaerolineae > J036 > Brachytrichaceae > AQU-03. The sequence goes on along the minus strand of CAZLOF010000585.1, from coordinate 1,479 downwards.
ATCGTGGCGGCGGCCTCCCATACAATTGCACCCGCAAACAACAGCGCCACAACGGCGCGTGGGGTGTTGTAAATGGCGGTCACATTAAGCAATAGCGACCAATTGCTTGAGGCGAATTTAAAATTGGCGGGTAGTATTTTGAGCGCCATCAACGCCTCACAAATGTTCATGATGGTGACTAGCGCCAGCCAGATCGCCCATATCCATACAATAATCCATTTTAGCTCTGAGATCGACGGCATATCTGCTCCTTGTGCAGTAAATTATAACAAGTATAATATTTGTATTGCTATAGTTTACACCCAAACTTTCATTTTATGAACAGCACCTTCTTACAATCCCTCGAAAACTGTGTTGGCAGTGCCAATATTATTGTCGATGCAAAACAATTGTCGTTTTGGTCGCGTGATTGTTATTGGTATTCGCCAGTATTAAAACCTGAATTGGATAATAACGTGGCCGAAGTGATTGTGTCGCCTACTAACATGGCGCAATTGTGCGAAGTGATTGGTTTGGCGGTGCAACATCGTGTGCCGATTACGCCCAAGGGTGCTGGCACTGGCAATTATGGGCAAGGCGTGCCGATGCAGGGCGGGCTGATGTTGAGCATGGTCAAGCTCGATAAAATTTTAGACATCAGCCCCAGCGCCGCTAAAGTGCAGGCCGGGGTCAAGCTCATTGACCTTGAAAAGGCCGCACGGGCGATTGGGGCCGAGATGCGTTTTTACCCCAGCACGCTTATTTCATCGACAGCCGCCGGGTTTATTGCGGGTGGGGCGGGGGGCATTGGCTCATTAAAATGGGGCACAGTGTGGGATGAAGGTAATATTTTGGGCGCGACAATTGTGACCGCCGAAGAGACCCCGCGTGTGATTGAAGTGAGCAGCTATGCCGAGATGATGGGCGTGATTCATAATTGCGGCCTCACTTGTGTGATTGCCGACCTGACCTATGCCTTGGCCCCGGCCCAAGTTTGGCAACAACACGCCATTGCGTTTGACACCTTTGTAGATGCGGTGTTGTTTGGCAAACATTTGGCCTTCGAGGCGCCCTTCGAGTGTCGTTTGATCTCGACCCACGAGGCTGCGATTACGCCATTTTTTAAACAACTGGTGAAATTGGGCGCAACCCCAGCCGGTAAATCGGTTGTATTGTTGATTGCCGCCGCCGACCAAGCCGCTGTTGCTGCCGCCGCCGCCAAACAGGGCGGCGCACTCACATGGCATGGCGCTTACGAAGATTATTTGAAGGTGGGCAAAATACAATTATCTGACTTTAGCTATAACCACACCACGCTTTGGGCCATGAAAGCCGACGAAAACTGGACTTATATGCAAGATGTGTTTAGCGCCGACAAGGTGATCGAGCAATACCAAACCCGCAAAGCCCATTATGGCGATGCCGTTTTGACCCATATTGAATGGCTAAAGTGGGGTGGCTGGATCACTCCCGCTGGCCTGAGTTTGGTCTATTTTAAAG
>CAZLOF010000584.1:0-3381 GCA_964560745.1 uncultured Thermoflexus sp. | reverse complement strand
TTGTTTGGAGACTCGCTTTTTAGCTTTGTTATGGGTAGCAACTTGGGTTATTTTAATATCTTTAGAGGTGAAAATGAACAGCAAATATTGGTTTACTGCCACTGGCACAGGCGTGATCGCCAGCTTACTCATCATGCAATTGAGCGGAACGACACAACCGACCCATGCAAATATTGATGATGCATCAATCTCGAATCGTCAAAACCAGCTTGAGGTTGCAGGGGCGTGGGGCAATGGCAAAGTATATCTAATTGACCGCACCACCGATCCTTTAAATGACCCGCGATTTATCGTGTATGACGCAAGCAATAACCGTGTTGAATCAAGCGCAATACGCTTGCTTGACTCATTAAACATCACCAATTGGCCCGATTGGTATAAATTAGATGCGGCTATTCGCGTGGGTGACACGGCTTATTTGTTTCGCAACAGCAACTATTTGGCCTATGACCTGAATACCAAAGTGGTGCTGTTTGGGCCACGCGCTATCACGGCAGGCTGGAGCGGTTGGCCGGGCGACTGGATCGCGATTGATGACGCGGTGTATGTGGACAACAACCGCACCTTTTTTTTTCGTGGCAATCAGTTTATTGAATACAGCTCGGCCAGCAACCAAGTGACCCGCGCCCCGTCGGCCATTTCGGCATCATTTGGCAGTTGGCCTGCACATTGGGATCGGGTGGATGCCGTGGTAAAAAGCCTAACCGATGCCGACAAGCTGATCTTTTTTCGCGCTGGCGAGTATTTGCGTTATAGCTTGAGCGCAGCCAAAGTCGATGTCGCGCCACAACCCATCAACACCAGTACGTGGCCGGGTTGGGTGCCTTCATGGACATCGCATGGGGTTTCACCTGAGGCGGCTTTGCCATGGTCGAGCAACGAGTATATGTTTTTTAAGGGCGAGTCGGCCTTGCCATTTAATACCAGCACCAACACCACCCCCGGCGCAACCATGCCATTATCGGCAATCATGCCCAATTTGCCGTGGGGGTGGCGTAATGTTGATGCAACGCTAAATGTGGGCGATAACAAACTCTATGCTTTTAACCAAGGTTATATTTTGGCGCTAAACCAAGCCAATGGGCAAATTGAAAGCGGTTACCCGCGTGAATTTGGGCCTGTTTTTCCGGGTTTACCAGCGTGGGACAGTATTGACGCGGCTTTTTATGCTGGTAATAACAAAGTCTACTTTTTTAAAGACACACAAACGCTGCGTTATGACGTGCAAAGCAAATCGGTTGATGCAGGGTTCCCGATGAGTATTGCGCTGGCCTTTAGCGGTGTGCCAACCTCGTGGAGTGCGATCAATTTAGCCGTGCATTCGGGTGATGCCAATGTTTATTTGCATCGTGGCAGCGAAGTATTGCGTTATAACCTCATTTCGGCCAAGGTTGAAGACGCGCCCAAACCCAACAACCCAGCTTGGACCGGCGGTTTTTTGGCATTCCCATGGATCGCCACCGATTTGCGCGGTGGGGCGGTTTGGGGTGTGGGGCCATTTGGCAAAATCATTCAGACCTTGCGCTTTGGTGCTTTTCAAGATAAATTGCTCGAAGATTTGCCATTTCAGGCTTTTGCGACCACCAACACAGGTGTGCAGGCAACCGTCACCTCGGTCACGCCCGATGTGTGCCGGGTGGTGAATGGCAACTGGGTAGTGTTCGGCAAATCGATCGACAAGGGGCCGGGCTTATGCAGCCTCAAGGCTTTTTTGGCTGGCAATGATTGGTTAAACGCCGTCGAAGAAATCGAGAGCTTCCAAATTTTGCCGCCGGGGTCAACCCCGCCGCCCACTTGGACACCCACCGCCACATCGGCAGCCAGCACTCCCATCCCCGCCACCGCAACCCCAATCCCGCCCTCGGCGGCAACAGCGACCCCATCGACCACCGGCGGCAAACAAAATCAAACCATTACCTTCGAGCCATTGCCAAGCCGTATTCTTAGCGAATCACCCATTACGGTTTTTGCCACGGCATCATCTGGTTTAAACGTTACTTTTAATACATTGACTGCTGACGTATGCACCGTGAGTGGTAATACAGTGACGTTGCTAAAGGCCGGCACCTGCATTATTCGCGCTTCGCAAGTAGGCAATAGCACCTTTAATGCCGCGCCTGATGTCGGGCAAGCATTTACTATTGCGGCGCAAGGCACACCACAACCTACCCAAACCCCTATTCCGCCTGCAACACCCACCCCAGCGCCAAGCCCATCCATCATTTTGTTGCCGGGCTTGTGGCGAAATATTGGGCCGGTAGATTAAAGTAGCAAAAAAAATTTTGATGCATACTTGGCATCTTTAATTTGCAAATTGCGAGTTGCAGGTTGCAAGTGGCAGGTTGCATGTTGCAAATTATCTTGCCACTTGCAACCTGCAACTCGCTACTTTTATTTAAATTATGGCATCCCCACAACGTAATTCCTCTGATGATTGGGATTTCAACGCAGACGATTCAGACACAACTTGGGAAGTAAAACGCCCAAACAGCAAAGACAGCACATCATTGGTAAACGACGGCAAAGCCGTTGCCAGTGAATTAAGCCGATTTTTAAACGTATTGTGGCGCAATGCCCGTGTGCGGCGCTTTTTGCTGCTTAGTCTCATTCCAATTGTTGGGCTGTGTGCCATGGCCTGTGTCGGGTTGGCCTATTATCTCGGCGGAAATCTCTTTCAACCCGGGCCGAGTCCTCAAGCCACCAGCGCCGCCAAACCAACCACAGCGGTCAGCATTTTGGCCAATAATCAGCCAGTGCCACCTGCCACCCCCAACCGGCTAAAAGTGCGCAACACCGAATTTAGTGTCAACCCGCTGGTGGTAGATGCCAAAGGCCAATGGCAATATGACAAAAATGCCAAAGGTGCTGCATTTTGGGCCGCTGGCACATTGGTCAATTATGTCATTGGGTTACATGCCTCGCCCGAAAATAAAGCCATTTTTGATGGCCTTGCCCCCAATGATTTGATCGAATTGACGACCGGGGCTGGCACATTGCGTTATCGGCTGAACCGCGTGCAAACAATCAAAGCCGACGACCTCGCCCTGCTGCGTGACCAATCTGGCCCCCAAGTGACGCTGATGTTGATGGGCGATAGCGGTGACCAACGCCGCATCGCCATTGCCAAATATAGCGACGAAGGTGTGCCGAATGCGCTCAGCCCAATGCGTCTGCCCATCCATTTGCCCGAAGCACGGGTGCGCACCACCAGCGACAAATTCATTCAAGGCGCAACGCTTGGGCAACCCGGCAAAAATTTTTATCAGGTTAATTTTGAATTGACCAATACCAGCACCCGCACTTTAGACGCGGCGCAATTTGTCACCCAATTGATCGACCCTAACGGGGTTAAATTTCAATTGTCGCGGGCAGCGGCTACCG
>CAZLOF010000583.1:0-3388 GCA_964560745.1 uncultured Thermoflexus sp. | reverse complement strand
GTCTTAAGCACCGAATTTTGCGACAACGTCCGCAAGTGTCGCTCATCATTCTCGACCCCGATGATCGGGCGCGCTGGTTAGCCGTGCGCGGGCGGGTGATTGAAATGGTGGATGATGTCGATTGGGTGCATATTAACGCGCTCACCCAGCGCTATATGGGTGTGCCCACCTTTGGCGCACCGCCCAATGAAAAACGGGTGCGCTTTAAAATTCAGCCAGAGCATGTAACAGCTGTTGAAAAATACGCCCCCACACCAGCCCATTAAGCCGAAGTGATACGCCGATAAACCGATTGTAATTTGGGCACAATCTGCCCCCAATCAAACTGCCAGGCAAAATGAAGCGCCTGTTGGCTAAGTTGCGCCCCAAGCTCAGCGTTGGCTAACAGGCGGCAAACACTTGCCGCAAACTCGGCTGCCGAGTCGGCAATAGATGCATTTTCGCCATGTTGCAGATCAAAGCCCTCACAACCGGCGCGGGTGGTGACAATGGGGCATTCGAGCGCCATCGCCTCAAGCAATTTAAAACGCGTGCCGCCCCCTACGCGCAGTGGCGCAACATACACATCGGCCTGCATAATATAGCTACGAATGTCATCAACTGCACCCGTGATAATAATATTGGGGTTACTGCGCAAAATATCTAAACGTGGGCTTGGTTTTTGCCCCACAATTTGAAATTGCACCGCCGGAAAGGTTTGTTGCACGAGTGGTAACACCTGTGTGGCAAACCACAAAACCGCCTCGATATTCGGGCGATAATCCATCTTGCCGGTAAAAACCAAGGTTTGTGGCGTGCCGCTCGGTTTGTTTTGCTGGGCATTTTTTGCAGCCTGATACGCGGCGATGTCGATGCCATTGGGGATGACATGCGGTTGCAGCGTGGGTTCTAATGCTTGCAAAGCGCTGGCATCTTGGGCAGACACGCACAAGGTGGCATGAGAAGTCGTGGCAACGCTGCGCTCAAAGGCGCGTAACCGCTGCCATTGCAAGAGTGAATAAGCGGCGGCATGCCAACGTTTGAGCTTACGAGCATCTGCCAAACAATTGCGCTGCTGCAACACATATTCGCAATTGTGATCATCAAACACCACCCGTGCGGGCAAATGCGCCGCAACTTTAGGCGGCGGCAACAAATACCGCGCCATCTCGATGCCCTCAATTTGCACAATATCAAAATGATTTTGGCCCAACCATTCTGCCAATTTTTGGGCAAAATCTGGCGACCACAAACGCCAAGCCATGTCGGGCAGCGCCGAGGTAAATAGGGTGCGCAAGCGGTCTTGGCTGCGGCGGCGTGGCACAGCAAAAGTAGCAATTTGAGCGCAAGCAGCGTGCAAAGGGGCCAAGTCGTGTTGCTCATGCGTCACTTGGCCGCCAACATTCTCATCAAACGACAACAACCAAACCTCGTGCTGTTTGGCGATGCCCGACAGCAGACCCCACTTGCGCATGGCAGTGCCTTGGCGTGGGGGGTAAGGCAATTGTGGTGTTAGAAAGAGAATACGCATCGAGATAAGGTCTTAGGGTCGCCGCGTTGCGGTTGGCGTGCTTGTCGTGGCAACTGTGCCAGTCATAACAGGGGTGCTTGTCATCGTGCTGGTAACTTCAGGCGTAATAGCCAAATTATTTAGCACCAGCGACATAAATACGGGGCCAGCCGTCGCGGTTGGGGTTGGCGATGCGGTGGGGGTTGGGGTAACAGGCACAAGACTGGCCGCAACAGCACACAATCCTTTCATCCACACTTCGGCTATTTTTTGGTAGCCGCTTTCGTTGGGGTGCAATAGGTCATAAATATCCTCAGGCCCAATCACCGCAAACATATCGACCACATAGACCTTGTGCCCTTGAGCCACACGCAACGCCGCCAAATTTTCAATATCGGCATTCAACGCGGTCATGATCTCGGTTTTACCCTCAACTTTGTTGCGCGGAATCTTGGCCACCACCAAATGTGCGCCCGGCCATTTGGTCAGCACTTTCTCCATGAGGGTGTTGTAATTTTGCACATTTTCAGCATGCGGGGTTTCATCACTCAACACATCGTTGGTGCCAGCCATCAACAAAATAACATTGGGCTGAAAGCTATTCATGCCAAATTCAACCAAATTTGATAATTGATAGGTGTAATACCCGGGGTATCCTTCATGATTATCATTCTCACTCGGAGGGCCAAGCGGGCCGCGCCCATGTTGCCCACCCACATATTTAAATGAAAAACCGCGCTGACTCAACTTATTCAATAAATAACCACGATAACTGCCAGCAGCACTGTCTAAACCAGCGGTTAATGAGTCTCCTAGCGGCAAAATATCAAAATTGATGGGGGGGGTTGGGCAATAGCCAATTGGGCTTGGCGTGGCCGTAGGAATCAGCGTCGCTGTCGCGGTTGCGGTTGGCGTTAACGTTTCCGTCGGCATTATCGTCGGCGTTTCGTCATGTGGCGCAGAATAAGTTGAATAGGTTTGAGATTGCACAGAAAAGGCCACGCCGCCAATGAAGACCATCACCCCGCCCAAACGCAAGATCGATGAAAATTTCTGAAGGTTCATGATGAAGTGAAGATGAAAAAGGATTATCTTCTCAAAAAGGTGTCATGCCGAATTCACCATCACTTCATGTGTGAAGAGGGCAAAGCCCTCGCCACACACGAAGTGATAGTGAATTCGGCGAAAATAGGTCACGGCCAACCGTGCCCTAAATGCGGCTTAAGCCAATTCAAGCGCAGCTTTGATCCGAGCAATGCCCTCTTGAATACTGGACATCGCCAACGCATAGGACAAACGCGCATAGCCGGGCGCGCCAAAGGCCTCGCCATGCGTAAGGCCCACTTTGGCCTCGGCCAACAAATACAAGGCCACTTCTTCAGATGTATTCAGCACGCGCCCATTCTTGAGCGGCTTGCCAAACAAACCGCGCAGGTCTGGGAAAACGTAAAATGCACCGGGTGGGTTGGCGCACTTGATGCCCGGAATCTCATTGAGGGCATTCACGATCCAAGCACGGCGTTCCTTAAATGCCCCAACCATTTTGGCAATTTCATCATCGAGATTGGCGGTATAAGCCTTAAGGGCGGCATGTTGCGACACCGATGAAGGGTGAGAGGTGCTATGACTTTGCACCTTGCCCATCGCCTTGGCATATTCATCCCGCGAGGTGGCGGCAAAGCCAATCCGCCAACCCGTCATCGCCACCGATTTCGACAAACCATTCACGACAATGGTGCGGTCAATCAGATCAGGCGCAACTTCAAGCCAACGCGCATAGTCACCGTCATAGACAATATTGTCATACAACTCATCGGTCAGCAAAATGGCCTGATTGCCGCGCATCCAATCCGCAATCATTTCAAGCTCGGCACGGGTATATACCGAGCCGGTGGGGTT
>CAZLOF010000582.1:0-3390 GCA_964560745.1 uncultured Thermoflexus sp. | reverse complement strand
GTTGACAGTTGACAGTTGACAATTGTCAACTGTCAACTGTCAACTGTTAACAGCACATGGCATGTGGGGTATGCCCACGACTGATGAGGGTGCGTTGGGCTTCGTCAAGCTCAATCCAAGGCATCATTGGTTCGTCGCAGGTGCGTTGCATTGGGCGGCCATTGATAATGGTTTGGGTGTTCACTAACAATTGCTTGGCCTTGCGTGGCAACATGGCAATATCATAGAGCGTGTAGTCGCCATCTAACAACTTGAATATGGCCACGTCGGCCAAAGCGCCGGGTTTAAGCGTGCCAACCTCATCGGCCAAGCCCATTACTTGCGCAGGGCGCACGGTGGCCCGCTCGATGACCGAATAGAGGCTCATGCCAAGCGCCATAAATTTGCTGAGGGTGGTGGGCATGTCGAAACAGGGACCATTGATGGCAAGTTGGTGAATATCGGTCGAGATGACATCGGGGATGAAGCCATCCCCCAGCATTTGCTCGGCAGATTCGAATGAAAATGAGCCAGCGCCGTGACCGACATCAAAAATGAGACCTTGCTCGCGTGACAGGCGCACCATTTCACGCATGGTGCCGGCGGGGGTGACGAGGCGGTTATCGCGGCCTGTGCAACAATGGGTGATGATATCGCCCGGGCGCAAGATCGGCATAATTTCTTCGAGGCTGGGCGGGCCAGAGGCGATATGAACCATGACGGGCAATCCAAGGCGGTCGGCGGCCTCGCGGGCGCGTTGCAGACCTGCAACGCCAGTGCCAGCGCCATTTACATGGCCGGTAGTGCTGTTGTCGATACGGGCTTTAATGCCGATGAGCAAATCGCGGTTCAGATCGACCATTTTGCAGGCCATATCAACATCGCAATAATTAAGATTGGCTAGCTCCCAGGTTGGCGCGGTGAGGCCGATGGATGAAATATTGAGCAAGCCATAAATACGCGCTTGGGCGGCTTGAATGACAAAGCGCCGAAAACCGGGCCAGTTGTAAGCCCCAGCCGAGCCGACATCGAGCCATGTGGTGACGCCGCTGCGGGCGGCTACAGGGTCGGGGTTGATGCCCCAAAAGGTTGACCCGTAATAAACATGGGTGTGTAGATCGACTAAACCGGGCGTGACATATTGGCCGCTAGCGTCAATGACGCGGGCCGCTGATTCTGCCGGAATGTTGGCCGCGACGGCGGCGATGCGATTGCGCTTGATGCCAACATCACGTTTTTCGTTGATCCCATTGGCTGGGTCAATCACGGTTCCACCTTTGATAAGAAGATCGAATTGCATAATATAGGATTGTAGCTTTAAATACCATATTTGGTAAGGGGTTGGTTTGCTAGTAAGAAACGGGTTTGTAAATGTAGACGTGCCGCAGGCGCGTCGCTCTCGATTTGTTATTTTGGATAAGACAATTTTATATCTCGTATATCACGTCTTACTCGGTATTTTATGCGGTGATCAAGCATTTTTGATTATAAAATTCACAGAAAGTAAGTTAGAATTGAGGCCGCAAAAATTTCATTCAAGTAAGAGGCCAAAGGAAAAAAATGTCTTATAAAACTACCACTGTGCCAGCAGATGGCGCAAAAATTACGATGGGCGCGAACGGCGTTCTTAATGTGCCGAACAACCCCATTTTGCCATTTATTGAAGGCGATGGCACAGGCCCCGACATTTGGCGCGCCAGTGTGCGTGTATTTGATGCCGCGGTTGAAAAATGCTATAACGGGGAACGCAAAATCCATTGGATGAAGGTGCAAGCGGGTGAAGAGTCCTTCCGCACCTATCAAGATTGGTTGCCCAAAGAGACGATTGATGTCTTTCAAGAATATTTGGTTGGTATCAAAGGCCCATTGACCACCCCAATCGGCAAAGGGATTCGCTCATTGAATGTGGCCTTGCGCCAATTGCTCGATTTATATGCTTGCTTGCGCCCAGTGAAATATTTTACTGGTGTGCCAAGCCCAGTCAAGCACCCTGAGAAGGTTGATATGGTGATTTTCCGCGAAAACACCGAAGATATTTATGCTGGGATTGACTTTGAAGCCGGCAGTGAGCAAGCCGTCAAGATCCTTGAATTTTTGAAGGCAAATATGCCCAAAGAATTTAAGAAAGTGCGCTTTGGCGAAAGCAATATTAATAGCGTCGGCATTGGCATTAAGCCCATTTCAGAGCCGGGTTCAGATCGCTTGATCCGCAGCGCCATTCAATATGCCTTGCGTTTTGGTCTCAAGAGCGTGACCTTGGTGCACAAGGGCAACATCATGAAGTTCACCGAAGGCGCTTTCCGCGACTGGGGCTATGCCTTGGCCCAACGTGAATATCGTAACGACATTGTGACCCAACGCGAAAGCTGGATCATTGACAATGTTGACCGCAAGCCGGGCATTAGCGTAGAAGATAACGCCAAGGCCATTGATCCGGGCTATGACATGATGACGGATGACCAACAAGCCGAAATTCGCGCCGAAGTTGAAGCCGCATTAAAGTTGATGCCGACGCATGGTGGCGGCAAGTGGAAGAAGAAGTTGATGATTAAGGACAGCATTGCCGACATCACCTTGCAGCAAGTGCTGACTCGCCCCGAAGAGTTTGATGTGATTGCTACCCCCAACTTGAATGGCGACTATTTGAGCGACGCGCTTGCCGCCCAAATCGGTGGGATCGGTATTGCACCGGGTGCCAACATTAACTATGTTTCAGGCCACGCCATTTTCGAGGCAACCCACGGAACCGCGCCAAAATATGCCAACCTTGATAAAGTGAACCCGGGTTCGGTAATTTTGAGCGGCGAAATGATGTTGCGCTATATGGGCTGGACTGAAGCCGCTGATGCCATCATCAGTGCGCTCGATAAGACCATTGGTCAGAAGATTGTTACTTATGACTTTGCCCGTATGATGGAAGGGTCGAAGGAAGTGAAGTGCAGTGAATTTGCAACGGCAATTATTGCTAACTTGTAGCGCAATCACGGTATCTTCGCCATAAACTAAAAGACGTAACGCCGATTTCACTATCTCTCCTCAAGGGGCCAGATTACTGGCCTACGCTTGAGGAGGGATAGTAAAATCGGCGAAAACTTTTTATCAGGCATCATAAAAAAGCACCAATGGCAATCGCTTCCATTGGTGCTTTTTTGTTGGGTTTAAAAGCAAGTTAGCGGCTGGGTATAAAATATTGGCATGTCAGCCCGATGTGTAGATTGTCTTAACGAAGCCATTGAACGCTGTGAAGTGACGAGCGTGCCACTCTGTGCCGGTTGCTTATGGTATGCTGATGATGGCCGCCGTATTAGCGAGCGTGTGGCCCAACAACTGAGCCAACAAGGCGTAACTGTTTATTCGCCCCAAACCTATTTAGCCACGTTAGGGCCGCATACGGCGTTGCCTACGTTGCCT
>CAZLOF010000581.1:0-3421 GCA_964560745.1 uncultured Thermoflexus sp. | reverse complement strand
TCTTGGATATTGGCGTTTAGATTAATCGTTGGAATAATAATTTAGGTGGGAATATCGGGCTTGGGTGAATTGCTAGCACGCGCAGAATCTAAATAGCTGCGTGGGCGATCTAAGTCGATGTTATCTGCCGCAATAATGGGCAATGGGGCGGGTGGGGCGGTTATAGTTAATTGACCGGGAAATAGGGTCTGATTATTTCTCGCTAAACTGTGCAAGACCAATCCCCCCGCGCTGGTTTGTGGGGTTGGGGTTACAAGCGGCAAAATAATGGGTGAACCTAATTGGCGCGACGCAAAATCGAGGGTTGGGGCTGATGATGTGGTCGGTAACGTTGCCCCAAAACTTGGTGGGTAAGTGTCTAGCCTTTTATAAATGATAAGTTGCGTTGTTGCCTGAACCGATTTTGAGGCGAGTTTGTCGCTGCTGCTGCTGATCAAGGCAACAGCGCTTAACCCGCCTAAAATTATCAAAATGGCTTGCTCAAATTTAGGCAGTCTCATGTCTTTTTACAAAGGCCATTTTCCGGCTCACTAGAAAAGTATAACAGAAGCTCTATAAGCTGTGATGCAGGCTGCATCGCAGGGTAAAAGTTTTTGGTTTGAATTTTTGCAACGTTACTTTTTGCATCGCGTAAACTTTAATTTGAAAAAATGACATATTCACTAGAAGGTAAAACGGCATTGGTGACAGGAGGCGCACGCCGTATTGGGCGTGAAATTGCGCTGACCCTTGCGAAACATGGGGCCGATATTGTTATTCATTATGGCAAAAGTGTCGCATTGGCTGAACAAACCGCCCAAGACATTCGCCAAATGGGGCGGCGGGCTGCGTTGCTACAGGCCGATTTAACCCATTGGTCGCAAGCCGAACAATTGGGCGCACAAGCCATTGCGGCATTTGGCAGCATTGATATTTTGGTCAATAACGCGGCATCGTTTGTCAAGGCACAATACCCCCATGTGACCGAAGTGGCATTTGATGAGGCTTTTAATATCAATTTAAAAGCCCCGTTTGCGTTGGGGCAGGTGATTGCGACGCATATGATTGAGCGTCGTAGCCCACCATTAACCAGCAGCGGCTCACATTATGGCAATATTATCAATATCACCGATGAAAGCGCATTTCGCGCCTTCAAAGGTTTTTCGGCGCATAGTGTGGCAAAGGCGGCGTTATTGGCACTTACGCGGGTGCAGGCCGTTACGCTTGGCCCACATGTGCGGGTAAATGCCATTTGCCCGGGCGTGGTGCTCAAACCCGATGCGCAATCAGAGGCCAATTGGAATAGTTATCGCACCCGCAACCCCTTACAGGCGCTTGGCTCAGCCGAGCAAGTGGCTGAGGCGGTATTATTTTTGGTGGCTGGCCCTCAATTTGTAAATGGAGATTGTTTAATGTTAGATGGAGGCGAGTTTTGGATGGAAAAATAGCTGCGATTGGATTGTTGTTGTGTTTGAGTGCTTGTGCGATGCCCTCCACCCGACCCAATCCCCCGCAAACATCATTACCCATCATTACACCTTCAATCACTTCTACATCACACCCTTTCACACCAGTTGCATCATTGCAACCAGCCACAGCCGTTGTTGTAACAATACAGCCTGTGGTTACAAGCGTTCCTACCGCTGTTGCTACGCCATCTCCCACACTGGTATTGACACCAACGGTCATGTCGCCCACTGCAAGCCCAACGCCAACGCCTAAGCCATTGCCAACCCTAGTGCCAACACCAACAACAGCACCCACCCGCCTGCCACCAACCCTTACTCATGCTAATACTGCAACCACAATACCGACACCCATACCGACAATCGCGCCAGCAAATTTGGGCAATGTAAGTGCAGCAAATGATAACGCCATCATGCAGTTGTTGGCGTTGCATAATCAGGCGCGGGCTGGGGCTGGGGTGCGCCCGTTACGTTTATCGGCTGCATTACAGGCCTCGGCCCAGCGGCTAGCCAATGATTGTGCGCGACGCGGCGCGACGTGCAGTCATGATGGCTCAGATGGCTCAACATTTTATTCACGTATCAAGAGCGCAGGTTACGCAGGTAACACGACCGGCGAAAATTGGGCCTTTACCAATCGCCCCAATGGGGTGCAAGTGCCTTGGCAATTATGGATGAACAGCCCCGGTCACCGTCAAAATATTTTAAACCCAGCTTTTCAAGAAGTGGGGTTTGCAATTGCAACCTCGGCGGGTGGTGTGCTACATTTTGTTGCTGACTTTGGCGGTGTGCCATAATTGCGATTAGAATTCTGAACTTTATATTTTAAGAATGTTAAAACACAGAAGCATTATTGTTGCTCGTTTAGCGTTTGTTTTGGCTACCACGGCGTGTGGTGGGCAAATTAAAATCAATACAGACAATATCACGCCTAAGGTCGTTTACCCACCGACAGCCAGCCCCACCATCAATGCAAGTGGTAATAGGGGCGAGGCCACCGAAGTAGATATTCCTGTCGCTTTTGTCACTGCCGTTGCGTTTGCAACCATTCAACCGACCCAACCAATACCAGCGGCAATTCCTGTGATCGCTGAAACAGTGTCACCGATAAAGCCGGCGACAAAAGGGCAACCTACTTCAACCCCAGCCCCCACCACTAGCCCTATTTCGCCAACACCAACGGTCGCTTTGGCGAGTTTGCCCACCGCGCCGCCAGTGGTGGCAGCAAAAGTGTTGCCTACTGCTGTAAACTTGCGTTTGTTGCCAACAGTGCCGCCATTAACCTCAAATAATCAAGCCTCAGCCCTATTATTGCCAACCCCAACCGTAGTGCAAGGCCAATTTCCTAAAAGTGCTATCGGGTTAGAAAATGCGATTGGTGGGTCAAATACCAATCAAATTTCGGCTATGCGCGATTCTTTAATGGCACAATCAAATTCGGCGCGGGCAATTGCGGGGTTGCCACCGTTACGATTTTCGTCCACATTACAACTGGCTGCCCAACAACACGCCGATGAATGCTCGCAATTAAATCGCTGCGGGCATGTGGGGGCTGATGGTTCATCGACCCAACAAAGGCTACGGCGTGTGGGTTATGTAAATGATGCCGTTGGCGAAAACTGGGCTTGGGCACGTAGTGTGCCGGGGGTATGGGACATGTGGTTTACACAAGAGTTTCCCAGTGGGCCACATCGCAACAATATTTTGTCGCGTTTTTACCGCGAAGCCGGTTTCGGCATCGCCGCCGCCAACGGCGGCTTTTACTTTATCACCAATTTTGGCGGCAGTTTTCAATAAGTGGAAAGTAAAAAGTGAAAAGTAGAAAGTGCTAAGTGCTGAGTATTAAGCATAGCCCTAATACTTTCCACTTTTTACTTTCCTCTTTCTACTCTGTTGGTCTGTATTCCGATGGATAATTGACAATCTTGTCCCATTCATCGGCGGCTGAACGGGCAACGAAGGCAATGAGGGGTTCA
>CAZLOF010000580.1:0-3433 GCA_964560745.1 uncultured Thermoflexus sp. | reverse complement strand
TTAGCTTTGAGGTTACAGCTCCCAACGCATGGCTCATGGCTCATGGCTCAAGGCTCATGGCTCACAGCCCCCCAACGTATCGATTACAATCCCCCACAGAAATGTCCGATTTTTCAACTTACCCAGAAAAACTCCGCGAAGTATTAGAAACCTTCCGCGACAATCCGGCGGACCGCAACGCCATGCTCATCGATTTCTCCGATATGTTCGTCGAAGTGCCAGCCACCATCGCCACCCGCCCCTTCCCCAAAGAGGCCAATGTGCCACATTGTGAATCAGACACTTACGTCTTTGTCGAGCCACTCAATGGGCCAAATCACCCATTACACTTTCATTTCGCGGTCGAAAACCCCTTCGGCGTATCGGCACGCGCCTTGTGCGCCGTGCTCGACCAAACCATCAATGGCCTACCCGCCCGCGAAATCGCCGAAATGCCCATCGACAACCTTGTGCCAACCCTATTCACCCGCAACATTTCAATGGGCAAAGGCCAAGGCCTGCTCAGCATCGCCTCGGTCGTTAAAACCCTAGCGCGGCGCTATGTATAACCCATAAAATGGCCGCCCAATTTACCCGCATCGGCATGGTCGCCCGTTGGCGGCCCCCCCATCTGGGTCACGCCCCAGTGTTAAATGGGTTATGCGCCTGCGCCGAACACGCCCTCATCGGCATCGGCAGCAGCAACCGTTACGACCTGCGTAACCCATTCACCCTCGACGAAACCCTCGACATGTTGCGGCTACTGCTGGCAGGCCACACCAATTACACCCTCATCCCCGTGCCCGATCTTGGGCACGGCCCCCGATGGCGGGCGATGGTTAAAGACCTATTCGGCCCACTCGACCGTTTCGTCACCGACAATCCCTATGTCGCCAACCTGATGTCCGACGATTACACCGTCATCAAACCCGTCACCCTTGTGCCACCGGCCCAGCGCATCGCCATCGATGGCACCCTTGTGCGCCGCCACATGGCCCGCGGCAATGCCTGGCACGACCTCGTGCCACCCACCATCGCCGACTACATCACCACCCATCACCTCGACCAACGCTTCCGCCAAGAATTTGGTCTGCAAACGCTTATGCTCGATAGTGTTTAGGCAAGGTTGCAGAGTTGCAGGGGGCAAAGTTGCGCTTTATGATTTGCAAAAATTTGCCGCTTGCAACTTGCCACTTTGCAACTTGCCACTTTGCCCCTCTGCCTCCCTTGACAATCACCCAAGATTGTGTATAATTGACACTAATTCAAATATAAACAATACAACATCTCCCCCTTCTCACCGTATCATCCGTTCCATAATCCGTAATTCGTAATTAACTATCAGGAGGCAATCATGTATTCATGGGAAGAAGACACCAGCAGTTGGCTAGGCGACAAAGCCTATAGCTATGGCAAAGAAGGTGCAGAAAAACGCGAGGCCGCGGCGGCCCGCGCCGCCGCCTAGGGCCCGCGCACCTATGAGAAAAAAAGCGGCCCCAACGAAAAAATCATCGCACCCCAACAACGCATCCAAACCGAATCAACCAACCCCCTCATCATCGCTGTCGATGTCACCGGCTCGATGGCAAAATGGCCCTTCGAGATCTTCGACCGCTTACCGCTGCTCTATAACACCCTCGTGCAATACCGTCCCGACCTCGAAGTCAGCTTTGTGGCGATTGGCGATGCTGCCGTTGACCGCTGGCCGCTGCAAGTCACCCCCTTTGCCAGTGGCTTCGACCTCGAACAATTGCTCGGCTCGCTGTATGGCGAAGGCGGCGGCGGCGATGCCCCCGAAAGTTACGGCCTGTTTGCCCATTGGGTCAATACCCATGTAAGCATACCCAAAGCCAAAGACCAGCCCTTCTTAATCGTATTCGGCGATGCACCCATGCACCTTAAAGTGCCACGCGACCAAATTTCAAAATATTTGGGCGATAGTGGCTGGGGCGATGTCGATGCCCTAAACGCATGGCAAAAAATGTGCAAATCGTGGAACACTTGGTTTTTACGCCGCCCAACCGGCTCGAAGGGCGACGCCGTCGATAAACAATGGGCGCAAGCCGTTGGCGCAAAAAAAATCTTCCACATTCAAGATGAACAACGCGCCGTCGATTACGCGATGGGCCTCATCGCCCGCGCTTGGGGCAATTTCAGCGACTTTCAGGCCAACATGCTAGCTCGCCAAACCGAAGCCAAAGTCGGCGAAATCACCAAACCCATCGCCCTCATCTGCCCCCGCTGCGGCGCCCCCATCCCCGCCGATGCCTTCGGCCTCTTCAAATGCAGCTACTGCGGCGGCACGCTTAAATTGTAAAAGTGCTGAGTGCTGAGTGCTAAGTGCTGAGTATAAAAGATAGAACTCTCTTACTCAGCACTCAGCACTCAGCACTTACCACTCAACACTATGAAAACCATCGTCACCATCCCCCCCTACGCCCCTTTTATCGACGAAGTGGCACGTCACCCGATGGTGTGCGGCTTGCGGCTAAACACCGTCATGCCGATCAAAGGCACACACACCGAGGTGCTGCGGCGGCTGCGCGACTTTGGGCAACCGGTTTGGGTCGATTTGAAAAGCCGCCAATTGCGCGTGGTCGGCGCGGCCATCCCACCCTACACCGAGGTCAAACTCAGCCACCGCATCCACGTCAACACCCCCGTCACCGCCTATTTTTCTGATGGGCGCGAGCACGCCGAGGTGCTGGCTGTCGATGGTGACCGCCTGATTTTGGGCGATGGCCCCCGCCGCCTGATCGGCCCGGGCGAATCGGTCAATATCGTGCACCCGTCATTAGCCATCGACGGAACCCTGACCGCCACCGACCAAGCCTACCTCGCCGCCATGCGCGAGCTTGGCCTGCGCCATGTCATGCTCTCCTTTGTCGAGCAACCCAGCGACATCGACGCGGTAAAGCAATTGCTGCCCGATGCCGAGCTGGTGCTAAAAATCGAGTCATTGCGTGGGCTGGCCTTTGCCCGCCAACACAAGGCCAGCTTGGGCCGCCTCATGGCGGCGCGTGGTGATTTGTATGTCGAGGTCGCCCGCCCGCACCACATCATCCGCGCCACCCGCGACATCATCGCCGCCGACCCCAATGCCATTGTCGCCAGCCGCGTCTTTGAATCGCTGGCCTATCACCCCGTGCCCTCCAGTGCCGACCTCGGCGATGTGGCTTTCCTCCAATCCGTCGGCTACCACACCTTCATGCTCGGCGACACCGTCTGCCAACGCCGCGACACCGTCCTCGAAGCCCTCAACCTGCTGCAAGCAATGGTTAGTGGTTAGTGGTCAATGGTCAATGGTTAGTGGTTAGTGGTCAATGGTTAATGGTCAATGGTCAATGGTCAATGGTTAATGGTTAATGGTTAGTGGTCAATGGTCAATGGTTAATGATTAATGGTTAATGGTTAATGATTAATGATGGAAAAGACTCGTGACTCATGAGTCATG